>JAKJFB010000002.1:5105-31922 GCA_022705125.1 Pseudomonadota bacterium | reverse complement strand
GCGGCGCGCGATCTGCGGCGCGGCCATCGGAATGACCTCCACCGGCAGCGGGAAGCGCCCGAGCTGACGCACGAGCTTGGACTCGTCGGCGATGCAGACGAAGCGCTGTGCCAGGTCGGCGACGATCTTCTCGCGCGTCAGCGCCGCGCCGCCACCCTTGATCAACTGCAGCGCGGCATTGGCCTCGTCGGCGCCATCGACGTAGATGTCGATGCCATCGACCACGTTCAGGTCGAACACCGGCAGGCCGTGGCCGCGCAGCCGGGCGGCCGAGGCCTCCGAGCTCGCGACAGTGGCCGTGACCTGCGCGCGCACGCCCGCGAGCAGGTCGATGAAGCGGTTCGCCGTCGACCCGGTGCCGATGCCGATCACGCTGCGCTCGTCGAGGCGCTCGCGCACGTAGGCGAACGCCGCGGCGGCGGCCGCCTGTTTCAGTTCATCCTGGCTTTTCATCGCGGGCGCAACCCAAGCTTGCCGTGGGGCGGCAAGCTTAAGTGATCGCGCCGGCCGAGGTACAGCGCGAGCCGTCATAGTGGCAGGGCTTTGGCTGGCGCGGCACCGGCGCGCTCATTACCATGGGTTCTCGCCAATTTTCCGGGACACTGTCCGCGCCATGCCGAAGTCCTACATCAAGCGCATCCTCGAGGCGCGCGTCTACGATGTCGCCATCGAGAGCCCCATCGACGAGGCGCCGCAGCTCTCGGCGCGCTTCGGCAACCGTATCCTGCTCAAGCGCGAAGACCTGCAGCCGGTGTTCTCGTTCAAGCTGCGCGGCGCCTACAACAAGATCGTGGGCCTCAGCGCGCCCGAGCGCGAGCGTGGCGTGATCACGGCCTCGGCGGGCAACCACGCCCAGGGTGTCGCGCTCGCGGCGCAGCGCCTGCAGATCAAGGCGCTGATCGTGATGCCGCGCACCACGCCCGACATCAAGGTCATGGCGGTGCGTCGGCGCGGTGCGCGCGTGGTGCTGCACGGCGACACCTTCGACGAGGCATCGAAGCACGCATACGAGCTCGCCGAACAGAAGGGGATGAGCTTCGTGCACCCCTACGACGACCCCGAGGTCATCGCCGGACAGGGCACGATCGGCATGGAGATCCTGCGCCAGCTCTCGGGTCCCATCGACGCGGTGTTTGTGCCGGTGGGCGGCGGCGGGCTGCTCGCGGGTGTCGCGGCCTACATCAAGTACGTGCGCCCCTCGGTGCGCGTGATCGGCGTCGAGCCCGAGGACGCGGCCTGCCTCGACGCGGCGCTGAAGGCCAAACGGCGGGTGGTGCTCTCGCAGGTGGGCATCTTCGCCGACGGGGTCGCGGTGGCGCAGATCGGCAAGGAAACCTTCCGCATCATCCGCCAGACCGTCGACGAGGTGATCACCGCGAGCACCGACGAGATCTGCGCGGCGATCAAGGACATCTTCGACGACACGCGCTCGATCACCGAGCCCGCCGGCGCGCTCGCGCTCGCGGGGCTCAAGAAGTACGTGCAGCGCACCGGGGTGCAGGGCCAGACGCTGGTGGCGATCGACAGCGGCGCGAACACCAACTTCGATCGCCTGCGCCACATCTCCGAGCGCACCGAGATCGGCGAGCAGCGCGAGGCGGTGCTCAACGTCACTATCCCGGAAAAGCCCGGCAGCTTTCGCGCGTTCTGCAACGCCATCGGGCGCGGGCGTTCGATCACCGAGTTCAACTACCGCTATTCCGACGCCGGCGCCGCGCAGATCTTCGTCGGCGTCCAGGTGTCCCCGGAGCGCAACGACCGCGAGGCGCTGCTCGCGGAGCTGCGCGGCAAGGGCTACGAGGTGATGGACCTCACCGACAACGAGATGGCGAAGCTGCACGTGCGCTACATGGTCGGCGGTCGCGCGCCCTCTATCGGCGACGCCGAGATCGTCTACCGCTTCGAGTTTCCCGAGCGTCCGGGCGCGTTGCTCAACTTCCTGAACCGCATGGAGCACGACTGGAACATCTCGCTGTTCCACTACCGCAACCACGGTGCCGCCTACGCGCGCGTGCTGGTGGGCTTCCAGGTGCCGGAGGGCGATCGTGGCGCGCTGGCGGAGTTCTTCGCCGAGATGACACGCCGCCACCGCGTCTACAGCTACTGGGACGAGACCGACAACCCGGTCTATCGCGCGTTCCTGCGCTGAATTCAGCGCGCGCGGCAGTCGATCAGTCCATCCTCGGTCATGACGGCCGCCAGCGGCACGTCCCAGGCTTCGCGCGCCAGCGCCGGCAGTTCCTGGCACGCGAAGCCGATGCCCACCAGCAGCGGTGTGGCCGCCGCGCGCCGGAGCAGGAAATCGAAGCTGCGGTCATAGAAGCCGCCGCCCTGCCCGAGGCGGTTCCCGGCGCGGTCGAAGCCCAGCAGCGGCACGCACACCAGCCCGATGGCGGCGGCGGCGATTTCCTGCGCCGTCTCGTGCACGGGTTCCGGGATGCCATACCAGTTCGTGTGCAGCGCGTCGCCCTGGCGGTAGCGCGCGAAGCGCAACCGCTTGTCGGGCTGCATCACGGGCAGGCAGAACTGCTTGTGCGCGTGGCGATCGTCGGCGAGCAGCGGGCGCAGATCGACCTCCTCGCCCACCGGCCAGTACAGCGCGACGCGCGACGCGGCGTGCAATAGCGGGGATTCGCCGAGGTGCCGGCAGATCGCCTGTGAGGCGCGCGCGCGCCCGGTGGCGCCGAGCGCGGCGCGCGCATCGCGGCACTGGCGCCGCAGCGTGCTGCGTGCGGACATGCGAGGCCTCCGGCGGATGCGAGGGCGATCGAAGCAAGGATGAGGGATTCCCCGGCGCTACCGCTGCCCGTGTCGCCCTTGAACCCAGCGGTTCAAGGCGGCGGCCTCAGTGACGCATCAGGCTTTCCGGCAGGCGGACATGCACACAGCGTCGGCGGAGAGGCCCCCAGGCAAGTGCTTATCGGCTCGAGGACTAACAGGCTGGCGAATAGTCCAGGGAATCGGCGGTCAGTATATCAGCGCGTGCCGGGACCCGGAGGCGGGAAAATCTACATTTCGATCTGGCGGTAATTGTTGAGCGTGTCGTCGATCCGGGCGCTCAGGCGGCGCAGGCGGTCGTGTACATCCTGGCTGCCCTTGTCGGATTGCTCGCCGCGCTGGATCAGCTCGTGCGTGATGTTGAGCGCGGCCATGACGGCGATGCGCTCCAGGCCGATCACCTTGCCGCTCTGGCGGATCGCGCGCATCTGCTGATCGAGATAGCGCGCGGACTCGACCAGCGCATCGCGCTGCTCCGCCGGGCAGGCCACCTGGTAGTCCTTGTCGAGAATGTGCACGCGCACGGTCTGCAGTTCTGCGCTCATGATTCCTGTTCCAGCGAGCGCAGCCGCACGATCATGGCCTCGACCTTGGAGCGCGCGTCCTCGTTCTTGCGCAGCAGTTGCGCGCGTTCGTCGCGCAACATGCGCTCGGCGGCCTTCAATGTCTTGATCTCCTGGTCCATCCTCGCGCAGAGGCGTATCAGGTCGTCGACGCGTTGTTCGAGGGCTTTCAATTGCTGGCCTTCCATGGGATGCCTTCATCGCATCGCGAGGTTCCGGTACTATAGTGAGGCCTTCGACGACGGTCAATTCGAGCCGCCGCGCCACGGTCCCGATCAGCTTCGTCCCTCCGGAAAGCGAGTATGGATTTCGATTCAGAGAGCATCGCCGCGCTGGCTGCCGATATGGGAGACGGGCTCTCGGGCGCGCGCCTGCATGGCGCGATGGTCGGGGGGCTGTGCGGCGGCGGCGCCGAAGAGGGCGTCTGGGAGCCCGTGCTCGAGGCCGCGCTCGGCGATGCGCAGATCGGTGCCTGCGAGCCCGAGCTGCGCCAGATGCTGTCGCTCACCGAGGCCGCGCTGGCGGATCCCGAATACACCTTCGAGCCGATGCTGCCCGACGAGGGCGAGCCGCTCGCCGATCGCGTGCAGGCGCTGGCGGACTGGTGCGACGCCTTCGTGCTCGCCTACGCCGCGGCCGCGCGCGATGCAGAGCGCCAGCAGATGTCCGACGAGGCGGGCGAGCTGCTCGAGGACCTCACCGCGATCGCCGGCGGGCTCGATCCCGCCGCGATGGGCGAGGACGACGAAGACGAGGAAGACTACATGCAGATACTCGAATTCGTGCGCATCGCGGCACTCAACCTGTATGCGGAGCGGCGCCCCGGCGCCGACGTGGTGCTGCACTGAGCCGCGCGCGCATGGCATCGGCCGCGGCGCAGCCGCATCCGCGCATCGGGCCGCGCGACTACGCGCGCCGGCGCCGCGAGTTGATGGCCCTGATGGGCGAGGGCAGCATCGCGATCGTGCCCTCGGCGCGCCAGCTGATCCGCAACCGCGACTCCAGCTTTCCCTTTCGTCAGGACAGCGATTTCCACTATCTGTGCGGCTTCGACGAGCCGGAGTCGGTGCTGGTGCTCGCGCCCGGACGCCGTCACGGCGAGTTTCTGCTGTTCTGCCGCGAGCGTGACCGCGAGCGCGAGAACTGGGACGGCCTGCGTGCCGGCCCCGAGGGTGCCTGCGAGCTCTACGGCGCCGACGACGCGTTCCCGATCGGCGATCTCGACGACATCCTGCCGGGGCTGATCGAGGGCCGCGAGCGGCTCTACTACGCGATGGGCAAGCAGCCGGAGTTCGACCACCAGCTGATGAGCTGGATCAACAAGATCCGCGCCAAGGCGCGCAGCGGCGCGCATCCGCCGGGCGAGTTCCTCGACCTCGACCATTTCCTGCACGAGCTGCGCCTGTACAAGAGCGCCGAGGAGCTGCGCGTGATGCAGCGCGCCGGCGCGATTTCGGCGGCGGCGCACGTGCGCGCGATGCGCGCCTGCAAGCCTGGCATGTTCGAGTACCAGCTCGAGGCCGAGCTGCTGCACGAGTTCATGTTTCACGGCGCGCGCTCGCCGGCCTACACCAGCATCGTCGGTGGCGGCGCCAACGGCTGCATCATGCATTACGTCGAGAACAGCGCGGCGCTGCGCGCCGGCGACCTGGTGCTGATCGATGCCGGCTGCGAGTACGAGCACTATGCCGCGGACGTTACCCGCACCTTCCCGGTGAAGGGGCGCTTCAGCGCGGCGCAGCAGGCGCTGTACGAGGTGGTGCTGGAGGCGCAGCTCGCCGCGATCCGCGAAGTGAAGCCCGGCCAGCACTGGAACCAGCCGCATGACGTGACGGTGCGCGTGATCACCGCGGGGCTGCGCGATCTCGGCCTGCTCGACGGCGAGCCCGAGGAACTGATCGAGCTCGCGGCCTACCGCACCTTCTACATGCACCGCGCCGGGCATTGGCTCGGGCTCGATGTGCACGACGTGGGCGACTACAAGATCGGCGGCGAGTGGCGCGTGCTGGAACCGGGCATGGTGCTGACCGTGGAGCCGGGCATCTACATCGCGCCCGACAATCGCGCGGTGGCGAAGAAGTGGCGCGGCATCGGCATCCGCATCGAGGACGACGTGGTGGTCACGAAGAGCGCATGCAAGGTGCTCACGGGCGAGGCGCCGAAATCGGTGCAGGACATCGAGCGCCTGATGGCGGGCGGCGCATGAGCGACAACAGCCACGATATCGTGATCGTCGGCGGCGGCATGGTCGGGGCGAGCCTGGCCTGCGCGCTCGCCGCGGGCGGGCGCTTCGCGCGCGTGGCGCTGGTCGAGGGTTTCCCGCTGCTGGATCGCGCCGGGCCCGCGGTGTACCAGCCCAGCTTCGATGCGCGCTCGACGGCGCTGTCGCTGGGCAGCGCGCGTTTCCTGGCGCGGCTCGGGCTGTGGCAGGACGTGCGCCGGCATGCGCAACCGATACGCCGCATCCACGTCTCCGACCGCGGGCGCTTCGGCTCGACGGCGATGGATGCCGCCGAGGAGGGGCTCGAGGCGCTGGGCTACGTGGTCGAGAACCAGTGGCTGGGCAACGTGCTGCACGACGGCCTGCGCGCCTGCGCCAACCTGACGCTGCTGGCACCGGCGCGCGTGGACGCGGTGCGCCGGCGGGTCGACCGCGTGATCGTGCGCGCGAAGCTCGCGCACGGTGGCGAGGAGCGCGAGCTCGATGCCGGCCTCGCGGTGATCGCCGACGGCGCGCGCTCCGGGCTGGCCGCGGCGCTCGGCATCGTGGCGCAGCAACAGGATTACGGGCAGCAGGCGCTGATCGCCAACGTCGCGCACCGCCAGCCGCACGAGGGCCGGGCCTTCGAGCGCTTCACCGACGCCGGCCCCATGGCGATGCTGCCGCTGGTCGACGCGCCCGACGCCAGCGCGCGCAGCGCGCTGGTGTGGGTGCAGGAGCCGGACCTTGCCGAGCAGGCGCGCACCCTGCCCGAGCCCGAGTTCCTGCGCCGCCTGCAGCAGCGCTTCGGCTACCGGCTCGGTCGCCTGCTGCGCGTGGGGGAACGTCATCTCTACCCGTTGTCGCTCACGCGCGCCACGGAACAGGCGCGCGCGGGCATCGTGCTGCTCGGCAACGCCGCGCACGCGCTGCACCCCGTCGCGGGGCAGGGATTCAATCTCTCGCTGCGCGACGTGGCGGTGCTCGCGCAAACGCTGGAGGAGGCCTGCGTGCGCGGCGAGGCGCCGGGCGCGCTCGCGGTACTGGAGCGCTTCGTGGCGCGCCAGCGCGCCGACCAGGAACGCACCATCGGCTTCAGCGACGCGCTGCCGCGCATCTTCGGCAGCGGCCTGCTGCCGCTCGCGGCGGCGCGCGATCTCGGGCTGATCGGGCTGGATCTGCTGCCGGCGGCCCGCAGCCTGCTGGTGCGCCACGCCACGGGGCTCGCGGGCGAATGAAGACGGCAGGCGGCAAGGGGCGCGGCATGGGCGGACGATACGACGTGGTGATCGTGGGCGCGGGCATCGCGGGCTCGGCGCTCGCGGCGGCGCTCGCGCCGGCGGGGCTCGAGATCCTGCTGCTGGAGGCAGGCGCGCTGCCCGAGGCGCTGCCGCCGGTTGCCCGCACCATCGCGGCGGTGGATCCGCGCGTGAGCGCGCTCGGTATCGCCTCGGTGCGGCTGCTGCAGGAGGTGGGTGCCTGGCAGCGGCTGCCCGACGGCGTGGCCAGCCCCTATGAATGCATGCGGGTCTGGGAGGAAGACGGTTCGGGGCGTATAGGCTTCGATGCCGCCGGGATCGCCCAGCCCGTGCTCGGGCACATCGTCGAGAACCGCTGGGTTGTCGCCACGCTGCTCGCGGCGCTGGCCGAGGCGCCCAACGTGACGGTGCGCGGCGGCGAGCGGCTGCTCGCGCTGGAGCCGGTCGCAGGTGTGGACGCACGGCAGCGGCTCAGCCTGGATTCCGGCGCCTCGGTCGAGGCGGCGCTGGTGGTCGGCGCCGATGGCGCGCGTTCCGCGGTGCGCGAACTGTGCGCGATCGAGGCGCGCCAGCGCGACAGCGGGCAGCAGGCGATCGTCGCGACCATCGAGACCGCGGCAGCGCACCGGCGCACGGCGTGGCAGCGCTTCCTGCAGAGCGGACCCCTGGCGCTGCTGCCGCTCGCCACGCTCGCGGGCGGGCACGCCTGCTCGATCGTGTGGAGCGCCGACGAGCCGGTCGCGCAAGCGCTGATGCAACTCGATGACGCCGCGTTCGCCGCGCGTCTGACGCGCGCCAGCGAATCCTGCCTCGGCGAGGTGCGCGCGGTGTCCAGGCGCTTCGCCTTCCCGCTGCGGCCCCTGCACGCCGCCGCCTACGTCGCGCCCGGCGTGGCGCTGGTCGGCGATGCGGCGCACGTGATCCACCCGCTCGCGGGCCAGGGCATCAACCTCGGCCTGTCCGATGTGCGCGTGCTCGCCGCGGAGATCGTCCGTGCACGCGCACGCGGGCGCGCCATCGGCGATGCCGGGGTGCTGGCGCGCTACCAGCGCCGGCGCCGTGGCGAGAACGCGGTGATGCTGCGCGCGATGGAAGGTTTTCGCATTCTTTACGGTGACGACCGCCCCGGCGCGCGCCTGGCGCGCAACATCGGCATGAGCGCGGTGCACGCGCTGGGGCCGCTGAAACGCGAGTTCATGCGCCGCGCGATGGGCATCGACTGAGGACGCGCCCGAACGGTAGAATCGCCGCCGAGCGCAACTCCACCTCTTTCCCGATACTGGGGGAACCGATGAGCAACATCCCTGCCGACCGCAAGTATGCCGTGACCCACGAATGGGCACAGGCCGACGCCTCCGGCATCGTGACGGTCGGCATCAGCGATCACGCGCAGATCGCGCTGGGCGACGTGGTGTTCGTGGAATTGCCCGAGCTCGGCGCGCACATCGACGCCGGCGACGAGGCGGGCGTGGTCGAGTCGGTGAAGGCCGCCTCCGACATCTACGCCCCGGTATCGGGCGAGGTCGTCGAGGTCAACGAGGCGCTGGAGAGCTCGCCCGAGCTCGCCAACAGCGACCCTTACGGCGAGGGCTGGTTCTTCCGCCTGCGTGCCGACAACACCGAGGAGCTCGACGCGCTGCTCGACGCCGAAGGCTACGAACACAGCCTGGACGAGGAATGAGGCCCCCACCGGCGCGCGGAGCGCGCGCGTGAGCGAAGCCGGGGGGTTGCCGCGCCTGCAATTGCGGCGCAACGAGGACCGGCGCATCCGCCAGGGGCACCACTGGGTCTACAGCAACGAGATCGACACCACCGCCACCCCGCTGAAGCAGTTCGCGGCGGGCGAGCAGGTGCTGCTGTGCACCGCGAGCGGCAAGCCGCTCGGTGTGGCGTTCGTGAATCCGCATTCCCTGATCTGCGCGCGGCTGCTCGAGCGACACGCCGGCGAGGCGCTCGGCGCGCAGTTCCTGCGCGAGCGGCTGCGCACGGCGCTCGGCCTGCGCGAGCGGCTGTTCAGCGAGCCCTGCTACCGCCTCGTCTACGGCGACAGCGACGGCCTGTCCGGGTTGATCGTGGATCGCTACGGCGAGGTGCTGGTGGTGCAGGTCGGGACCGCCGGCATGGAACGGCTGGAGACCGAGCTGATCGCGGCGCTGGTCGAACTGCTCTCTCCCGCGGGCATCCTGCTGCGCAACGACGCCTCGGTGCGCGAGATGGAACAGCTGCCGCTGTACACGCGCGTGGCTTTCGGCGAGGTGCCGGAATACCTCGAACTGCGCGAGAACGGCGCCAGCTTCCGGGTCTCGGCCACGGGAGGGCAGAAGACCGGCTGGTTCTACGACCACCGCATGAACCGTCGCCGCGTGGCGGAGCTGGCGCGCGGACAGCGCGTGCTCGACGTGTTCAGCTACGTCGGCGGCTGGGGCGTGCAGGCGGCCGTGGCCGGCGCGCGCGCCGTGACCTGCATCGACAGCTCGCAGCCGGCGCTGGAGCTCGCCGCGGCCAACGCGGCGCTGAACGGGGTCGCGGAGCGCATGGATTTTCGTGCCGGCAACGCCTTCGACGAGTTGCACGCGCTGGCGCAGGCCGGCGAGCGCTACGACATCGTGGTGCTCGACCCGCCGGCCTTCATCAAGCGCCGGCGCGACCAGAAGAGCGGCGAGAACGCCTACCACCGCCTGAACCGCGAGGCCATGAACCTGCTCGCCGACGATGCGATCCTGGTCTCGGCCTCGTGCTCGATGCATCTCGGGGAGGCCGCGTTGATCGACATCGTGCGCATGGCGGCGTTCCACGCCGGGCGCCAGTTGCAGATCCTCGAAGTCGCGGGGCAGGGCCCCGACCATCCGATCCATCCCGCGATCCCGGAAACGCGCTACCTGAAGTCCGTCATCGCCCGCGTGCACCGCTGATTTGTCCGCGTCGGACCGAATGTGGAAGAATACCGCCGTATCCGGGCGTCTCCGGGTGCGGCAGACGGCGGACCATCCGAAGTGATCGACGAGCAGGGATACCGGCCCAACGTGGGAATCATCCTGGCCAACAGCCGGGGCGATCTGCTGTGGGCGCGCCGGCGCGGCCAGAACGCCTGGCAGTTCCCGCAGGGCGGCATCCACGAGGGCGAGACGCCCGAGCAGGCCATGTTCCGCGAGCTCGGCGAGGAAGTGGGGCTCGAGGAGTCCGACGTCGAGATGCTGGCCTGTACCGCGGGCTGGCTCAAGTACCGCCTGCCGCCGCAGTTCATGCGCAACCGCAAGAATCCCAATTTCGTGGGCCAGAAGCAGAAGTGGTTCCTGCTGCGCCTGGTCTCGGAGGACCAGCGCGTGCGCGTGGATGCCCACGCCACGCCCGAATTCGACCAGTGGCGCTGGGTCAGCTACTGGTATCCGCTGGGACAGATCGTCGCGTTCAAGCGCGAGGTCTACCGTCGTGCACTGTGGGAGCTGGCGCCGCGCCACCAGAGGCTCGTGCGCAATGGCGCCTGAGCCCGGCGCCCCTGCCTCGATGCTGAAATCCCTGCGCCGCATCGTGCAGGAGGTGGTCAGCGCGCCCGACCTGCCCGAGACCCTCGCGATCATCGTGCGCCGCGTGCGCGATGTGATGCGCACCGAGGTGTGCTCGGTCTACATCCACGACCCGGTGAGCGACCGCTACGTGTTCATGGCGACCGAGGGCCTGAACAAGGCGCTCGAGGGGCGCTTCAGCCTGGCGCTGGGCGAGGGCCTGATCGGCTACGTGGCCAAGCGCGAGGAGCCACTGAACCTCGACAACGCCGAGGCCCACCCGAAGTTCAAGTACATCGAGGGCTCGGGCGAGGAGGTCTTCAAGTCCTTCCTCGGTGTGCCGATCATCAACCACCGCCAGGTGCTGGGCGTGCTGGTGGTGCAGCAGCGCGAACCGCGCCGCTTCAACGAGGACGAGGAAGCCTTCCTGGTCACGATGTCGGCGCAGCTGGCCGGCGTCATCGCCCACGCCGGCGCCGTCGGCAGTTACCGCGGCAAGCCGCGCGACCCGTCCCGGCGCGCCACCGAGTTCCCCGGCGTGCCCGGCTCGCCGGGCATCGCGGTCGGGCGCGTGGTGGTGGTGTCGCCGCCCTCGGACCTCAGGAGCGTGCCGCACCGCCCCTGCGCCGATCCCGAGGCCGAGGTGGGCCTGTTCCAGGACGCGGTGCAGGCGGTGCGCGAAGAGGTGCTGGCGATCCGCGAGGAGCTGAGTGGTCGCGTGCGCCCCGAGGAACTGACGCTGTTCGACGCCTACGTGATGCTGCTGGACGACCACGCGCTCTCGGGCGAGGTGATCGAGTGCATCCGCGGCGGCGTCTGGGCGCAGGGCGCGCTGAGCCAGGTGGTGCTGCGCCACGTGCGCACCTTCGAGATGATGGAAGACGCCTACATCCGCGAGCGCGCCACGGACCTGCGCGACCTCGGGCGGCGCATCCTGGCGCAGCTGCAGGCGGGCTCGCGCGGGCGCCTGGAGTACCCGGAGCGCACGGTGCTGGTGGGCGAGGAGATTCCCGCCTCGATACTCGCCGAAGTGCCCGAGGCGCGCCTCGCCGGCATCGTCTCGGTGTCGGGCTCGGGCAATTCGCACGCCGCGATCCTCGCGCGCGCGATGGGCGTGCCGACCGTGATGGGCGTGGTCGACCTGCCGTTCGCCGAGATCGACGGCGCCGAGATCGTGGTCGACGGCCACGACGGGCGCGTGCTGGTGGATCCGGCGCCGGAGTTGCGCCAGCAGTACCTCGAGGCCATGGAAGCCGAGCGCGCCGACGCGCGCCAGATGGAGAGCTGCATCGATCTGCCCTGCGTGATGACCGACGGGCACGCGGTCAGACTGCTGGTCAACACCGGGCTCAACTCGGAACTGATGCGCACGCTCGGGCGCGGCGCCGAGGGCGTGGGTCTCTACCGCACCGAGATCCCCTTCCTGATGCGCGAGCGCTTCCCCACCGAGGAAGAGCAGCGCCTGATCTACCGCGAGCAGCTCGAGGCCTTCGCGCCGCGCCCGGTCACGATGCGCACGCTCGATGTCGGCGGCGACAAGTCGCTGCCGTATTTCCCGATCAAGGAGGAGAATCCCTTCCTCGGCTGGCGCGGCATCCGCGTGACGCTGGACCACCCGGAGATCTTCCTCGCGCAGGTGCGCGCGATGCTCAAGGCGAGCGCGGGCCTGGACAACCTGCGCATCATGCTGCCGATGATCAGCAACACGCTGGAGCTCGACGACGCGCTCGCGCTGCTGTCGCGCGCGCGCGCCGAGCTCTGCGAGGAAGGCTGGACCATCGCGACGCCGCAGGTGGGCGTGATGGTCGAGGTGCCGGCGGCGGTGTACCAGGCCGGCGATCTCGCCAGGCGCGTGGATTTCCTCTCGGTCGGCAGCAACGACCTCACGCAGTACCTGCTGGCCGTGGACCGCAACAACGCGCGCGTCGCCGCGCTCTACCACGCCTATCACCCGGCCGTGCTGCAGGCGCTGCAGGACGTGGTGCGCGCCGCGCACGACGTGGGGCGCCCGGTCAGCATCTGCGGCGAACTGGCCGGCGATCCCGGCGCGGCGCTGCTGCTGGTGGCGATGGGCTACGACATGCTCTCGATGAGCGCCACCAACCTCGCGCGCGTGAAGGCGACGCTGCGCCGCTTCGCGCGCGCCGACGCCGCGCAGCTGCTCGCCGAGGTTATGCGCATGGACACCTCGCGGCGCATTCGCGCGGCGGTCGAGGAGTGCCTGCGGCGCGGCGGCATTGCGGTGCGGCCGCGGGGTTGAGCCATCCGGATGGCCAGCTGATGAACGCCCGGGCATTCGCCAGAGTCATGACCTTGCTCGCCGCGAGGGTTGGCAAAGAACACAGCGATCCGCTACGCACACTGAATGTGAACCATGCTGGGGGCTGGGTGTCGTGGGACCAAAAAAAGTACGGCTTGGCCCCTGCGCCTTGATGATGGTTGCGCTGGGTGGCTCCATGGGTGCCGCAGGCACTAGTTTGCTGCCTCCGTTCTCACATATTCCGGTTGCGAGCGAGACGTTCGAAATCACGGTGCCAGAACCGTTCGGGCTGACGCAAATCCGCCTCGAATTCGAACCGGGCTCGAGCAAGCGCATTTCGGTGATCGAGATAAGCTATGCCGGCGAAACGTACCGGATCGATGGCGGAATACTCGGCGAATACCCTGTCGTCGATGAAACCGATTTCTACTACAACGACAGCGACTTTCAGAACGACGAACTGGATTCCTTCTATTTTCACGTCAACCATGGTGCCGCGATCAAGGTTGAGTGTGGTGTCGACCGGATCGAACACGTTCGGAAAATGAAGATTGTGCTGGTCCGCTGGCATGCCGAGCCCATCGTTGCGGATGACGAGTCATATTTCGAGACGTGCGCGCGCTATACCGAAGCGCAGAAGCAGTTTGAAGAAATCAACGGACCGATCGAGCTCGATTGAGGGAGCGCCCCACGGGCACAGGAGGCGCAAGTAACCATGTATGAAGCGAAGCATGAACCGCTTCTTCCGCGCTCCGCCTTCCTGCGGCGCATCGCGTTGCACGTGGGCGCCACCGCGGCCATCCTGGCGTTCTCGCTGGCCATCGGCATGACCGGCTACGTGGTCTGTGAGCGCATGACGTGGATCGACGCGTTCCTGAACACCACGATGCTTCTCGGCGGGATGGGTCCGGTCAATCCGCCGCTGAGCGCCGGCGGCAAGCTCTTCGCGGGCCTGTTCGCGCTCTACGCGGGGCTGGTCTTCGTGGTGAGCACCGCGCTGGTGCTGACGCCGGTGTTCCACCGGGTGTTGCACTGCTTTCATGTCAGCGAGGAGGATTGAGTTCATGCGCGCAGCCGTATTTCACGAAACCGGTCGGCCCCTCAGCATCGAGACCGTCCCCGACCCGCGTCCCGCGCCCGACCAGGTGATCATCGAGGTCGCGCGCTCGGGCATCTGCGGCTCGGACCTGCACGTGACCGAGTACGGCGCGGCGCCGGACGGCACAATCCTCGGACACGAGTTCGCCGGCACCATCGCGGAGGTCGGCGCCGCGGTGCGCGGCGACTGGAAGGTGGGCGAGCGCGTCACGGCGCTGCCGATCACGTCCTGCCAGCAGTGCGAGGCCTGCACCGGGGGGCTGCCGGGACTGTGCCCGCAGAACATCTTCACCGGCACCACGCTGCTGGTGCAGGGCGCCTACGCGCAGTACGTCGCCGCGCGCGCCGGCATGCTGCAGCGCCTGCCCGCCGGCGTGCCCTTCGCGCAGGGCGCAATGGTCGAGCCGCTGGCGGTCTCGCACCACGCGGTGGAGATGGCGGCGCTGCGTCCGGGGGCCTCGGTGCTGGTGATCGGTGCCGGCCCCATTGGCGCCGGCGTGGTGCTGTTCGCACGCCTGGCCGGCGCGCGCCACATCGTGGTGAGCGAGCGTTTCTCGGCGCGCCGCGAGCGGGCGCTGGCGCTGGGTGCCACGGCGGTGATCGACCCGTCCGCGGAGGACGTGGCCGGGCGCTTCGCCGCGCACGCGGGCTGCCGCCCGCAGGTGGTGTTCGAGTGCGTGGGCAATCCGGGCCTGCTGCGTCACGCGGTGGAGGTGGCCGGCATCCGCGCGCGCATCGTGGTGGCGGGCGTGTGCCTGCTCGACGACACCTTCAACCCGCTCACCGGGCTGCTCAAGGAAGTGACGATCCAGTTCAGCCAGTGCTACACCGAGCACAATTTCGCGGCCGTGATCGACGCGATGGCGCGCGGCGAGGCGAAGCCGGAGCCGATGCACACCGGCACGGTGGGGTTCGCGGAGCTGCCGGCGGTCTTCGAGTCGCTGCGCGCGGCCTCGCCGCACTGCAAGGTGCTGATCGATCCGGACCGCTGAGGCGCGGGCTCGATAGCGCGCGGCTCAGCTCGGGCGCGGCGTCGATTCCTGAATATCGAACCGGTACTCCAGCGTCTGTTGCGCCGTCCCGCTCGCATCGAAGCTGCGCTCCGTGAATTCCACCCATCCGTCGCGGTGCACGCGCACGCAGGCCGAGGTGCGCGTGCCGTAATCCGGTGAGCAGATGAAGCGCGGCCCGAGGCGGCGCTCCTGCTCCAGTCCCACCCCGGTGTCGGGCAGCGCGTGGTCGGGCGGCACGCTGCGGTCGGCGAGCAGTGCGAGGATCGCCTCGGGTTCGGGGTGCGTGCAGAGCAGCGCCGACAGTTCCTCGCGCACCCCGAGCAGTTTGGGCCACGGCGTGTCGAGCATGTCGTTCGACAGGCCGTACACGCCGGGCTCCAGGCGTTCCATGCGCGGGCCGTGGTTGCCCAGGTAATACAGGTCCCCGTCGAGTTCGCCGGCCAGCAGGTTGAAGCCGGCGTAGTCCTCGCAGCTCGCGCGCAGCCGGTTCATGTACTCGCGCGGCGGCTCGCTCCGCACCAGGAAGTCGAGCGTCAGCAGCCCGCGCGAAGGCGCGGCCGGTGGCGCCGGGTGGCCGCGGCGATTGGTGATGGCGGCGAAGCGCCCGCCGCGCGTGATGCCGAGCCAGGTGCCGCCGGCCGCCAGATCGCGCCCGGCGCAGAGCCCGGGGTGATCGGGCCAGAAATCCGCCGCCCGTGTCGGGCGGACATGGAACTCGTCGCGATTGGCCGCGATCAGCAGCGGGAATTCGGGGTGGCGCTGCCAGGCCAGGGCGATCAGGCACATAGATGCGCACCAAGGGGGGGCAGGGCATAATAGCCCGCCGCCACGCCGGCCGCCTACGCCGCGGTGCCCTGCTGCACCGGCGCCGCTCGCCGCACCGCCCACGGAGCCTGTAGATGCTGCACCACCCGAATTTCGATCCCGTCGCCGTCCAGCTGGGCCCGCTGAAGGTCCACTGGTACGGGCTGACCTACCTGGCGGCGTTCGTCGCGGCCTGGTGGCTGGCGCGGCTGCGCGCGCGCCGCCCGGGCGCGCCGCTCACCCCCGAGCAGGTCGAGGACCTGATCTTCTGGGGCGCGATCGGCGTGGTGCTGGGCGGGCGCCTGGGCTACGTGCTGTTCTACAAGCCCGCGTACTACCTGGCGCATCCGCTCGAGATCTTCGCGGTCTGGCAGGGCGGCATGGCCTTCCACGGCGGCCTGCTCGGCGTGATCGCGGTGATGTGGTGGTTCGCGCGCAAGCACGGGCAGCACATCGGCGACATCTTCGACTTCGTCGCGCCGATCGTGCCGCTGGGGCTGGGCTTCGGGCGCATCGGCAATTTCATCGGCCAGGAGCTGTGGGGCCGCCCCACCGACCTGCCCTGGGGCATGGTGTTCCCGCGCGATCCGCTGGCGCTGGCGCGCCATCCCTCGCAGCTCTACCAGGCCGCGCTGGAAGGGCTCGTGCTGTTCCTGATCCTGTGGTGGTACTCCTCCCGGCCGCGTCCCCGTTTCGCGGTGTCCGGGCTGTTCCTGCTCTGCTACGGGCTGTTCCGCTTCGCGGTCGAGTTCGCGCGCGAGCCCGATGCCGGCATCGGCTTCGTCGCCTTCGGCTGGATGACGCGCGGGCAGCTGCTGTGCCTGCCGATGATCGTCGCCGGCCTGGTGATGTTCGTGTGGGCGCAGCGCCGCGCGGGCGGCGCCACGCCGGCCGCGACGGCCTGAGCGGAGCAAGGCGATGCACCAGTACCAGCAGCTGCTGCGGCACATACTGGAGAGCGGCCGCGACAAGGGCGACCGCACCGGCACCGGCACGCGCAGCGTGTTCGGCTACCAGATGCGCTTCGATCTCGGCGCGGGTTTTCCGTTGCTCACCACCAAGAAGCTGCACCTGCGCTCGATCATCCACGAGCTGCTGTGGTTCCTGCGCGGGGACACCAACATCCGCTACCTGAAGGAGCACGGCGTCTCGATCTGGGACGAGTGGGCGGACGCCGAGGGCGAGCTCGGCCCGGTCTACGGCTACCAGTGGCGCAGCTGGCCGGCGGCCGACGGGCGTCACATCGACCAGATCGCGCAGCTGCTGGAGCAGATCCGCACCAACCCCGATTCGCGGCGCCTGATCGTGAGCGCCTGGAACGTGGCCGACGTGGATCGCATGGCGCTGGCGCCCTGCCACGCGCTGTTCCAGTTCTACGTGCAGGACGGGCGGCTCTCCTGCCAGCTCTACCAGCGCAGCGCCGACGTGTTCATCGGGGTGCCATTCAACATCGCCTCCTACGCGCTGCTGACGCTGATGGTGGCGCAGGTCACGGGGCTCGCGCCCGGTGAGTTCGTGCACACCTTCGGCGACGCGCACCTCTACAGCAACCACCTCGGGCAGGCGCGGCTGCAACTGGAGCGCGAGCCCCTGGCGCTGCCGGTGATGGCGCTGAACCCCGCGGTGAAGGACCTGTTCGCGTTCCGCTTCGAGGACTTCGAGCTGCGCGGCTACCAGTCCCACCCCCACATCCCGGCGCCGATCGCGGTATGAAGATCACGCTGGTGGTGGCGATGGCGCAGAACCGCGTCATCGGCCGAGACAACGCCCTGCCCTGGCACCTGCCCGAGGACCTGAAGCACTTTCGCGCGCTCACGATGGGCAAGCCCATCGTGATGGGCCGGCGCACCTTCGCCTCGATCGGCAAGGCGCTGCCCGGGCGCACCAGCATCGTGGTCAGCCGCCAGCCGGACCTGGACCTGCCCGAGGGCGTGCTGCTCGCCGCGAGCGTGCCGGATGCCCTGGTGCTCGCGCACGAAATCGCCGCGCGCGACGGGGTCGAGGAGTGCATGGTGATCGGCGGCGCCGACATCTACCGCCAGTGCCTGCCCCTGGCGGAGCGCATCCAGCTCACGCTGATCGAGCAGGAAGTCGAGGGCGACACCGTGTTCCCGGAGTTCGCGCACACCGACTGGCGCGAGACCGCGCGCGAGCGGCACGCCAGCGCCGCCGATCCCGCGCTGCGCTTCAGTTTCCTCACGCTCGATCGAGTGCATCCATGAAGAGATATACGGCGAAATGGGGCGCGCTGGGCGCAGCGGTGTCGCTGGCCGCGTGGCTCGGCGCGACGGCCGCGCGCGCCGAGCAGCCGCTGGAGGACATCTACCGCCTGAGCCAGGCCTCCACGCAGGCCGCGCAGGCCTCGCAGGCGACGGTCGAGCGCATCGCCGACGAGACCCGCGAGCTGCTGCAGGAATACAAGACCGTGATGAAGCAGGTCGACGGCCTGGAGGTCTACAACGCGCGGCTCGAAAAGCAGATTGCCGGGCAGGAGGAGCGCATAGCCGCGACCGGGGCGTCGATCGACGAGGTCACGGTGCTCCAGCGCCAGATGATGCCGCTGCTGGTGCGCATGATCGATGGGCTGGAATCCTTCGTGGCGCTCGACAAGCCCTTCCTCCTGGAGGAGCGGCGCGAGCGCATCGCCTTCCTGCGCCACAACCTCGACCGCCCCGACATCGCGCTGGCCGAGAAATACCGCCAGGTGATGGAGGCCTACCGCATCGAGATCGAGTACGGACGCAAGATCGACACCTACAGGGACACCATCGCGATCGACGGCGAGCAGCGCGAGGTCGACATCCTGCGCGTCGGGCGCATCGCGCTGCTGTACCAGACGCCCGACCGGCAGGCCGCCGGATTCTGGAATCCCGCGCAGGGTGGCTGGGAGCCGCTGGAGGGCAGCGAATACCGCGGCGCGATCCAGGAAGGCATGCGCATGGCGAACAAGCAGGCCTCCATCGAGCTGCTGAAGCTGCCGATCCCCGCGCCGGAGGCGGCGCGATGAAGGCGCTCGGGAGGATCATCACCGCATGGCTGGGAGCCGGCGCCATCGCGCTCGGTGCCGCCGCAGAGGAGCGGCAGCCGCAGTCGCTGCAGCAGCTGCTCGAGTTCGTGCAGCAGGGCCGGGCCGTGGATGCGCGGGAGGCGCGCGAGCGCGAGGCGCGCTTCGTGGCCGACAAGGCCGGGCGGCAGGCCGAGCTCGAGCGCGCCAGGGCGCTGCGCGCGGAGCAGCAGAAGCGCTCGGCCGCGCTGGAAAAGCGCTTCGAGGCCAACGAGCGCGAGCTGGAGAAGGCGCAGGCACGGCTGCGCGAGCGGCTCGGCTCGCTCGGCGACCTGCTGGGCAACGTCACCGCGGCCGCCGGCGATGCCCGCGCCACCTTCCAGGCCTCGCTCACCGGCGCCGAGCTCGGCGGCGCGCGCGTCGCGAAGGCCGACGAGCTGGTGAGGCTGGCGGGCAGCGGCGTCGACCTGCCGACCATCGAGCACCTCGAGGCATTGTGGTACGAGCTGCAGCAGGAGATGGTCGCCTCGGGCACCGTCACGGCCTTCGCGGCGCCGGTGATCCGCCCCGACGGCAACCGGGCCGAGACGCCCGTGGTGCGCGTGGGCGTGTTCAACATCGTCTCCGCCGAGGGCAAGTACCTCGACTACCAGGGTGACAAGGGGCTGTTCACCGAGCTGCCGCGTCAGCCCGGCGGCAGTTTCGTCGACGCGGCGGCCGGGCTCGCGGCGGCCACCGGGGGCGTGCACCCCTTCGGTATCGACCCCACCGGCCCCTCGGGTGGCTCGTACCTGGCGGCGCTGATCGAGACGCCGACCTTCGGCGAGCGCATCCGCCAGGGCGGCCTGGTCGGCTACATCACGATGGCGCTCGGCCTGTTCGGCCTCATCCTCGCCGCTTACCGGCTGGTGGTGCTGGCGCGCATGGACGCGCGCGTCGCCGCGCAGCTCGCCAGCCCGCGCGCCAACCCCGACAACCCGCTGGGTCGCGTGCTCGCGGTGCACGAGAGCAATCCGCACATGGACATCGAGACGCTCGAGCTCAAGCTGAGCGAAGCGGTGATCCGCGAACTGCCGCGCATCGAGAGCGGCCTCACGCTGCTGAAGATCATCGCCACGGTGGCGCCGCTGCTCGGGCTGCTCGGCACGGTGACCGGCATGATCGTCACCTTCCAGGCGATCACGATCTTCGGCGCCGGCGATCCCAAGGCCATGGCCAACGGCATCTCCCAGGCGCTGGTGACCACGGTGCAGGGGCTGTGCGTGGCGATCCCGATCGTGCTGGCGCACACGCTGGTCGGCAACCGCGCGCGCAAGATCACGCAGATCCTCGAGGAGGAGACCACCGGCGTCATCGCCGAGCACACCGGGTACGCGCAGGGGAAAGACTGATGTCCGGGCTCCAGGAGGCGATGCGCGGCATCCTCGACTTCGTCGATGCCGGCGGCCCGGTGCTCTACGCGGTTGCCGGGCTGACCTTCGTGATGTGGACGCTGGTGTTCGAGCGCGCATGGTACCTGCGCGTCGGCCTGCCCGCGGACGTGAGGGCGATGCTCGCGGCCTGGGAGTCGCGCCCCGAGCGCCGCTCGTGGCACGCCCGCCAGGTGCGCCGCGCGCTGATCTCGCGCCTGGGGCGGAGCATCGGGCGCAACCTCGCGCTGATCCGCGCCTGTGTCTCTCTGTGCCCGCTGCTCGGGCTGCTGGGCACCGTGACGGGCATGGTGGCGGTGTTCCACGTGCTGGCGGTCAGCGGCGGCGATACCCGATCGATGGCCGAGGGCGTCTCGCGGGCGACCATCCCGACCATGGCGGGCATGGTGGCCGCGATTTCCGGCGTCTTCGCCAACCTCTACGTCACGCGCGTCGCGGCGCGCGAGCTGCTGCTCGCCGAAGACCGCCTGACCACGGACCACTGAGCCGCCGCCATGCGCCGCAACCGGGTGTTCAGCCGCGAGGAGCGTTCCGCGCCGGGGCAGATCGATCTCACGCCGATGCTCGACGTGGTGTTCATCATGCTGATCTTCTTCATCGTGACCGCCTCGTTCATCGAGGAGGCGGGTATCGAGGTCGAGCGGCCCGAGGCGGTGACCGCGCAGCAGAAGAAGAGCACGCGGATCCTGGTGGCGGTGTCGGCCGACGACCAGGTCTGGATCGCGGGCCGCCGCGCCGACCCGCGCGCGGTGCGCCGCGAGATCGAGCGCCAGCTGGCCGCGAGTCCGCACGGCGGGCTGGTGGTGCAGGCGGATGCGCGCTCCAGCGCGAAAGCGGTGGCGGCGGTGCTGGACGCGGCGCGCGCGGCCGGCATCGCGGACGTGTCGCTGTCGACGCGCCGGCACTAGCGTGATGTACCGGTGGCGCTACCTGTTCGCGGCGGCGCTCGGCGGCGCGGTCACGCTCGCGCTGCTCGCGCTGATGCACGCGCTGATCGCCACCGGCGAACGCGCCCTCGAGGAGAGCACGCCGATCCGGATCGCGGATGTCACGATGCCCGACGCGCGCATCGAGTCGGGGTTCGTGGCGCGTCTGCCCGAGCGGATCGAGGAGCCCGAGCGCCCGCCGCCCGCCGCAGCGCTGCCCGAGGATTTCGCCGCTGCTGGCGCTCTCGTGCCCGACATGACGGCAGCGCTCGCACCGCAGCTGCAGATCGGCACCGGGCCCGGCGCCGTGGCGACGGACGGCGAGTACCTGCCGATCGTGAAGATCGCCGCGGTCTACCCGCGCCGGGCCCAGGAGCGCGGCATCACCGGTCATTGCATCGTCGAATACACGGTCACCACCAGCGGCGCCACCCGTGATCCGGTGCCCGTGGACTGCTCGCCGCCGGGCGTGTTCGAGGAGAGCTCGGTGAAGGCGGCGCTGAGGTTCAAGTACCGGCCGCGCGTCGTCGACGGCCAGCCGGTGGAGGTCTCCGGCGTGCGCAACGAGTTCCTCTACGAGCTCGACGAATGAACGGGGCGCTGCAGGGCCGGCAACGCGGGGCGATACGCCGCGGCCTGAGCCGGCTGGGCGTTGCCGCCGCGCTCCTCGCATTGCCGGCCCTG
This sequence comes from Pseudomonadota bacterium, assembly GCA_022705125.1. The sequence goes on along the minus strand of JAKJFB010000002.1, from coordinate 10,400 downwards.
CTCGCGCCGGCGGGATGGCCGGGCGCGTCCAGCGCCCGCGCCGAGGATGCGCGGGCGGGGCAAGCGCAGGAGACGCGGCGCACGCCGACGCTGCGCAACGAGGTCCACGCGAAGCTCGCGGACGTGCAGAAGGCCGCCGAGGCCGGGGATTTCGCCACCGCCGAGCGCCTGCTCGCGGCGCTGCAGGCCGGGTTTTCCGGCAAGCGCGCGCTGAACAGCTACGAACTCGCCAACGTCCACAACTTCTACGCCTACATCTACTACTCGCAGCAGAAACACCCCGAGGCGATCCGCGCCTACGAGAAAGTGCTGGCGCAGCCCGGCCTGCCCGGGGCGATGGAGACCGGCACGCGCTACAGCCTGGCGCAGCTCTACGTGGCCACCGCGGACTGGAAGCGTGCCGCCGCGATGCTGGAGTCGTGGTTCAGGATCGCCGAGGAGCCGGCGCCCGAGGCCTGGATGCTGCTGGCGCAGACCAACTACCAGATCGGGGAGTACGACCGCGCGCTCGGGAACATCGACAAGGGCATGGCGGAGGCGCGCCGGCGCGGGATGGCGCCGAAGGAGAACTGGTATCTGCTCGCGCGCATGGTCAGCTACGACAAAGGTGACCTGCGGCGCACGGCCTCGGTGCTGGAGGCGCTGGCGCGACAGTGGCCGAGGAAGGACTACTTCGTGCAGCTCTCGGCAATCCATGGCGAGTTGAAGGACGAGCCGCGCCAACTCGCCGCGATGGAGGTGGCCTACCTCGCCGGCTGGCTGGGCGAGGAACGCGAGCTGGTGAACATGGCCTATCTGTACCTCGGCGCCGATATGCCGTGGAAGGCCGCGCGCGTGCTGGAACAGGGCATGGAGGCCGGGAAGGTCGAGGCCGGCGCGAAGAACCTGGAGTTGATCGGCATCGCGCTGCGCCAGGCGCGCGAGAACCGCCGGGCCATCGTGTACCTCGAGCGCGCGGCGGCGCTGGCGGGCGATGCGGAAATGTGGGCGCGGCTGGCGAACCTGCAGCTCGACGAGGACGCCAGCGAACAGGCCGTCGAGGCCGCGCGCAAGGCCCTGGCGATGGGCGGCGGGCGCCGCCCCGATCACACGCAGGTGGTGCTCGGCATGGCGCTGTACAACCTCGGGCGCTACGACGAAGCGCGCGCGGCCTTCACCGAGGCCGGGCACGACCCGCGCTCGGAGCAAGTGGCCACGCAGTGGCTGCACTTCCTCCAGACCGAGATTGCCCGCGCCGCGCAGCTGGCGCAGGAACTGTAGGTCGGGCCCGACCTACAGGATCTTGTCGAGATCGCGCACCGCGCCCTTGTCCGCGCTGGTGCAGAGCATCGCGTAGGCGCGCAGCGCCGCCGAGACCTTGCGCGGCCGTGCCCTGGCGGGCTTCCACGCGGCAGCGCCCTTGGCCTCCATCGCCGCGCGCCGGCGCGCGAGTTCCTCGTCGCTCACCAGCGCCTCGATGGTGCGCCCCGGGATGTCGATGCGGATGCGGTCGCCGTTCTCGATCAGCGCGATCGCGCCGCCCGCGGCCGCCTCCGGCGAGACGTGCCCGATCGACAGCCCCGAGGTGCCGCCCGAGAAGCGCCCGTCGGTCAGCAGCGCGCAGGCCTTGCCGAGACCTTTGGACTTCAGGTAGCTGGTGGGGTACAGCATTTCCTGCATGCCCGGGCCGCCGCGCGGGCCCTCGTAGCGCACGATCACCACGTCGCCTTCCTTCACCAGGCCGTGCAGGATGTGCTCGACCGCCTCGTCCTGGCTCTCGCAGATGTGCGCCGGCCCCTCGAAGACCCAGATCGATTCATCGACGCCGGCGGTTTTCACCACGCAGCCGTCGCGCGCGATGTTGCCGTGGAGCACCGCGAGCCCGCCTTCCTGCGCGTAGGCGTGCTCCGCGTTGCGGATGCAGCCTTCGGCGCGGTCGAGGTCCAGCGTGTCCCAGCGCGTGGACTGGCTGAAGGCGGTCTGCGTCGGGATCCCGGCCGGGCCGGCGCGGAAGAATTCGTGCACGGTCGCATCCTGCGTGCGCACCACGTCCCAGCGCTCCAGCGCCTCGTGCAGCGTCTTGCTGTGCACGGTGGGCACATCGGCGTGCAGCAGCCCGGCGCGCTCCAGTTCGCCCAGGATCGACATGATGCCGCCGGCGCGGTGCACATCTTCCATGTGGTACTTCGGCGTGCTCGGCGCCACCTTGCACAGCTGCGGCACGCGGCGCGAGAGGCGGTCGATGTCGGCCATCGTGAAGTCCACCTCGGCCTCGCGCGCGGCGGCCAGCAGGTGCAGGATGGTGTTGGTCGAGCCGCCCATCGCGATGTCCAGCGTCATCGCGTTCTCGAAGGCCCGGAAGCTCGCGATCGAGCGCGGCAGCGCCGAGGCGTCGTCCTGCCCGTACCAGCGCTTCGCCAGCGCCACGACCAGTCGGCCGGCTTCCAGGAACAGCCGCTCGCGATCGGCGTGCGTGGCGAGCGTGCTGCCGTTGCCGGGCAGCGAGAGCCCGAGCGCCTCGGTCAGACAGTTCATCGAGTTCGCGGTGAACATGCCCGAGCAGGAGCCGCAGGTCGGGCAGGCCGAGCGCTCGTACTCGGCGACGGTCTCGTCGGCGGCCGCGTCGTCGACCGCGATCACCATCGCGTCTACCAGGTCGAGCTTGTGCTCGGAGAGCTTGGTCTTGCCGGCCTCCATCGGGCCGCCCGAGACGAACACCACCGGGATGTTGAGCCGCAGCGCCGCCATCAGCATGCCGGGCGTGATCTTGTCGCAGTTGGAGATGCACACCAGCGCGTCGGCGCAGTGGGCGTTCACCATGTACTCGACCGAGTCGGCGATGATGTCGCGCGAGGGCAGGCTGTAGAGCATGCCGTCGTGGCCCATCGCGATGCCGTCATCGACCGCGATGGTGTTGAATTCCTTGGCCACGCCGCCGGCCTTCTCGATCTCGCGCGCCACCAGCTGGCCCATGTCCTTCAGGTGCACGTGGCCCGGCACGAACTGCGTGAACGAGTTCGCCACCGCGATGATCGGCTTGGAGAAGTCCTCGTCTTTCATGCCCGTGGCGCGCCACAGCGAGCGCGCGCCAGCCATGTTGCGGCCTTCGGTGGTGGTCTTCGAGCGGTACTTCGGCATGGTGGTGTCCTGCACGCGGGTGATTCGGCGGCCGCAGGCTGCGGCGCGGCGCATCATTTTATGCCCTTGGCACGCTTTCTCCCACCCGGATGAATACCGCGGAGCGTAGGTCCGGTTTCAGCCGGACAATGTCCGCGTGTATGCGGACCTACGCCAGGTCCTTGATGAGCACCAGCGAGTTGCGCTGGTAGTTGTAGACCTGCAAGCAGGTTCTTCTGCCAGGCTGGTTGCAGGGAACGTATGGTGATTCAGGCAGACGGATTGGCGTCCGCTTCTTTTTCGGCGGCGGGATCGGTCAGCCGCCGAATCGTGAGGGCGCAGCGTTGTTCGATCAAGGCATTGATTCGCTCGACCAGGGCATTGCCGGCGAAACCGCGTCCGGGGTCAGACTGCAGCTTGCGGGCGGTGGTTGGCAGTGACTTTGCCAGTTCCAGGATGCGCCTCCTGGCTTGCGCCTTCGTGAGACCGACGCTTTCTGCAAACTGCTCCCAGTGCCGCGCCCGGACTTCGCTGAACTTGTATTTGCTGCCGATCTTCATGGCCATCTTCGGCGTCAGTGTTGGATATACCGCCGTCGATAGCGTGTCGTAGAACGGTGCCAAAACGGGGCTCTTGCCAGAGTACAGCAGCGAGAAATTCTTGGCGTGTGCATCATGATTGCCGATCAGTGCATTGAAGATCACGTAGTCGAGCAGGCGCAGAATCTGCGGTGCATTCGGGCGCGTTGCCCGGCGCACCAGATCAAAGCATCGCGCAAGATCGGGTCCACCTTCGTTCTGGTATTTCATCTCCGGGACCACGCCAAGTGCCTGGCAGAAATCCTCTTGATGCAGGCGTTGCCAGTGCCCCTGAGCATCGATAGGCCGGTCGTAGCGCTCGACCAGCAGGAACGAGCGAGCCAACACACGATGAACCTTTGACTTTGCCGGTTTGAGCTGCATGGCATCAGCCAGTGCCATGCAGAACCCTTCGTTGATCACGCTGTCTTCAACAGCCTGAATGGCGGGCTTCAGGATGTGGGAGCTGGGCGTGCCGTTGAGGGGCAGGCCGATGCGGGCACCATCGAACACCACCGGTAGTTTGTCTTGGGCGCCAGCCAAAGAAAGTCGCAAGCCGTCTTTGCCCGCCAGCATGGGGCGGCGTGGCAATTCATCCAGGATGGCAACGACTTCCTCGTCACTCAGCCACTGGACGTCATCGTTGCGGGTTGACACAGGCAAAGCCTGCCCCGGTTCGAGAAACGTCACGGCCCCGGCGCATTCGCCGCCGATGTGCTCCAGCAGCGCAAAATCGTTCTGGCCAGAAACCTGGAACTGCTGCGCAATCAGGCGGCGCATCTGCCCCTCCGGCAACAGACCGGCAAAGAAGGGGCGCGCCTTGCGATCGTCGAACGGCTCCGCTTGCAAGGGTAGCGAGGCGGACAAGGCAACGGCGTCTGGACGCGACAGCCAGCCGGACGCATAGCAAAAATCCAGTCGGCCATCGACCAGCGCCAGCGTGCCGACACGATCGGCGAAAAGCCAGACGTCCAGCTCATGCGCCATGGTCACCACCTTCCCGTTGATCGTCGGCCACGACAGATGGCAAGTCGCGCAACTGGATCTCACCACCCAGCGCATCAATGACCCGCAGCACGTTTTGCAGTCGCAAGGTGGGTTTGCCTGCCTCGAGGTCGACGATGAAACGCACGCCAACCCCTGCCGCCAGAGCCAACTGGGGCTGTGTCAGCCCGAGCTGCTTGCGAGCGGCACGAAGTGCATCGCCGAGTTGTCGAGGTGATCGAATGGTTGTCATGGCCTTTACGATTTCCCGTTCGGGAAATTATCAGCCACAACTGGTGTCAGTGCGAGCAATATTTCCCGATCGGGAATTTTGCGGGCGGTCAGGTCAAGGATCGGCTATATATTTCCCGATCGGGAAAGTTTGCCGAATAGGCGCCAGAACTGCGCCGCTTACCGGACTGACCCCGGGACAGTCCGCGTGGCACTGGCGGGAGGATCAGGACAGATCCTTGATGAGCACCAGCGAGTTGCGCTGGTAGTTGTAGAGCTCGCGGCGCTTCTCGGGCAGTTCGGCGAGCTCCGCGGGACGGAAGCCGCGCTCGACGAACCAGTGCGCGGTGCGCGTGGTCAGCACGAACAGGCGGTCGATGCCCTCGGCGCGCGCGCGCCCCTCGAT
>JAKJFB010000002.1:4689-5095 GCA_022705125.1 Pseudomonadota bacterium | reverse complement strand
GCAGCCGGTTGGCGCGGCCGCTGCGGCGGTAGACCGGGTCGGTGGCCACGCAGGCCAGCTCCCCGGTGCGGTTCGGCAGGTCGGGGTAGAGCGCCGCGCAGCCGATGATCGCGCCGTCGCGCTCGACCACGCTGAAGCAGGCGATCTCGAGCTCGAGGCGCTCGCGCGAGCGGCGCACCAGCGTGCCGTCGCGCTCCAGCGGCTCGATCAGCTCCATGATCCCGCCCACGTCCTCGATGCCGGCGATGCGGATGCTCTCGTAGGCATCGCGGTTGATCATCGCCCCGATGCCGTCGCGCGTGAACAGCTCGTGCAGCAGCGCGCCGTCGGTGTGGAAGTCGAGGATGTGGCAGCGCTCCACGCCCTGCTGGCAGGCCTGGATCGCGGCGGCCAGCGCCGGCGTGGC
>JAKJFB010000002.1:0-4654 GCA_022705125.1 Pseudomonadota bacterium | reverse complement strand
GAGCAGGATCAGCTTGTCGGCGCGCAGCGCCGTGGCCGCCGAGACCGCCACGTCCTCCTTGGTGAGGTTGAAGATCTCGCCCGTCGGCGAGTAGCCGAGCGGCGGCAGCAGCACGATGCTCCCGAGCGCCAGTTGCGCGCGGATGCCTTCGTGGTCGACGCGGCGCACCTTGCCGGTGTGCTGGTAGTCCACGCCCCCGAGCACGCCGAGCGGCTGCGCGGTCACGAAGTTGCCGCCGCAGACGCGGATGCCCGCGTTGTGCATCGGCGAGTTCGCGATGCCCATCGACAGCAGCGCCTCGATGCGCGCGCGCACCATGCCGGCGGCCTGCACCGCGAGCTCCAGCGCACGCGCGTCGGTCACGCGCGTGCCGTGCACCACGCTGCTCGCCGCGTTTGCCGACTGCAGCCCGGCCTCGACCTGGCTGCGCGAGCCGTGCACCAGCACCAGGTTCACGCCCAGCGTCGAGAGCAGCGCGATGTCGTGCACGATCGAGGAGAAGCGCTCGTCGGCCACCACTTCGCCGCCGCACACCAGCACGAAGGTCTTGCCCTTGTGCGCGTTGATGTACGGCGCGGAGTTGCGGAAGGAATTGACGAACTGGGGGAAAGATCCGCTCATCATCACGAATGCCCGTCCACGCAGAAGCGCTGGATCATCTTCTGCAGCACCGTCACCATCGGTTCGACCTGGAACTGCTCCATGTACTCGTTGGGCTGGTGCGCCTGGCGGATCGAGCCCGGCCCCATCACCACGGTCTGCATGCCGAGGCGCTGCAGGAACGGGCTCTCGGTGGCGAAGGCCACGTTACCGGCGCTGTAGCCGGTGAATTCCTCGGCGGCGCGCACGATCGGCGCCGCCGCATCCTCGGCGAAGGGATGCAGGCCCGGAAACAGCGGGCGCATCGTGATGCCGAGCCCCGTGCGCGCGGCCACGCCATCGAGCCGCGCGCGGATAACGGCGCGCAGGTCCTCGAGGTCCATGCCCGGCAGCGGGCGCAGGTCGAAGTGCAGCTCGCACTCGCCGCAGATGCGGTTGGGGTTGTCGCCGCCGTGGATGCAGCCGAAGTTCAGCGTCGGCACCTCGACCTCGAACAGCGGGTTGCGGTGGCGCGCGGCCAGTTCGTCGCGGAACGCGAGCAGGTCGGCCATGACCTGCTGCATGCCCTCGAGCGCGTTGCGTCCCAGCGCCGGGTTCGAGGAGTGCCCCGACTGTCCGGTCACCGTGACCGCCTCCATCATCATGCCCTTGTGCATGCGCACCGGGCGCAGGTCCGTGGGCTCGCCGATGATGGCGTGGCGCGCACGCGGCTTGCCAGTGGCCACCAGCATGTTGGCGCCGTCCATCGAGCTCTCCTCGTCGGCGGTCGCTACCAGGATCAGCGGCTCGCGCAGGCGCGCCCCGCGGAAGGCGAGCGCCGCCTCGATGGCGATCGGGAAGAAGCCTTTCATGTCCGTGGCGCCGAGGCCGTAGAGGCGCTCGTCGCGTACCGTCAGGCCGAAGGGGTTCATCTCCCACAGCTTCTCGTCGAAGGGCACGGTATCGGTGTGGCCCGCGAGCACCAGCCCGCCGGGGCCCTCGCCCAGCACCGCGATCAGGTTGACCTTGTCGGCGCGCGAGGGCATCTGCTGTATCTCGCAGCGAAAACCCAGCGCCTGCAGCCATTCGGCCAGCAGCTCGCAGACGCCGCGGTTGCCCTCGTCCCACTCGGGCTCGGTGCAGCTCACCGACGGCGAGGCCAGCAGGCAGTCGAACATCGTGAGAAAGTCGGGTACGGGGCGCGACATGATCCGTCCGGTTCGTGATCCCGGCTCCTGAAACGGCCGGTTGCGACCGAGTATAAGTTAGCGTGGGTCCGGATTCATCCGGCTGCCATCCCGGAGCGAGCGAGGCTGTGCTCCGGCAGTACGAGCCCTTCCGACAATTCGCGATCCAGACGAACAGACGCCGATCGTTCAGGCGGTCACGCCCTGGATCTGCGCCTCGTAGCCCGCCAGCCGGCCCTGCACGGCGCGCGCCCCGTAGTGGAATGCCAGCGCCGCGATCGGCTTCAGTGCCGCAGACGACTCCACCAGATCTACCTCACTGTCCTCGGCTCCCCAGCGTGCGTAGTTCAGCCGCGCGTCTTCGTGGAACCTCTGCGCGAACAGAGCGGTCTCCACCAGGTGCCCGAACTCCCGCTCGTCCGGATCCTTGGCGCCGAACAGGCCGGTGTACATGGCCGAATTCGTCAGGTAGACCTTGAAATTCCGTTCGCGCTGGTAGCGCTTGCCGTCCTGGTCGATGCGGAACACCCGTTTGATGAGAAACGCCGCTTCCAGGTACTCGATGTATCGCTGGATCGTCTGCTTGCCGACGCCGCTGCGCTGCGACAACTGCTCGAACGAGACCTCCTCTGCGGTGTTGAAGGCAAGCAGGGTGAACAGCGAATTGAGTTCCTGGATGTCCTTGATGCCGTACAACTGCGGCAAGTCGCGCAGCAGCACCTTGTCGACAATGTCGGATTTGACAAAGCGTTCGGGGTTGCCGCGCACGGTGGGTGACAGCGCCAATTCCGGGTAGCCCCCGAAATTCACGTACTCCACGAACTGTTCGTTCAGTCGACCGATGTCTTCCAGTGCATACAACCCGGGCTCTTCCTCGCGGATGGCCGCGGGCTCTGGCCGGAGTTGCAGGTACTCGGAGAAGGTGAGGGGCGGCAGCAGGAAGTCGGTGAAACGCCCCGCGCCGGATTCGGTGCTTTGCCGCTTGAGCGCTGCCGCCGCCGAGCCGGATACGAGAATGCGCAGGTAGCGCGTGCCCTTAGGCGCGCGGTCTTAGCACCAGCGTGTCCTCGTCCATCCGGCCGCTGGTCCACCACGGGTTCAGCCGCTTAAGATGCTCTGCAACCTGTTGAGTTGAAACGTCTTTCATGAAGATTACCAGTTAAGCACAGTGTCCTTTGCTTGAATCTAGCACGCGATGAAACCACTGATAAGTAGAGACCACGTGGCGATACGCGCGCACCAGGTTCTTCGAAGACCGGTCAGCCGGGACATCTCCTGCGGGTGAAAGCTGCGGTCGGGGCGCGTCCGCTCCTCATCGCCACCCGTTCAGCGTCATCAACCCCCCGACCGCCATATCCAGGTCCATCCGGCTGCCGTCCCACAGCGAGCGCGACGTCTCCGCGGAAACGTCGATGCCCGATTCCGCGACGATGGCTTCGATGTCGTGCACGCGCAGCGGCGGCTTCGGCACCTCGGGCAGCAACTCGCCATCGGGCCGGAAGAACAGCAGCTTGCCGTCGTCGCGCCGCGCCACCGTGAAGCCGCCTTCGTGCAGCAGGCCGTGGTGGTGACGGCAGGCAAGCACCAGGTTGTCCAGGCGCGTCTCGCCGCCGTCGGCCCAGTGCCGGATGTGGTGGGCATCGACGTACAGATGATTCAGGCAGCCCGGAAAGCGGCAGCCCTTGTCGCGGTGCGCCAGCGCGCGGCGTATCGCCGGCGGAATCGTGCGCGAACGGCGGCCGATGTTCAGCGGCTCGCCGTCTCCGCTTTCTTCCAATGTGACCACCGAGGCGTCGCATACGAGGCGACGGGCCGTTTCGGCGGCAATCGCGCTGCCGTGCTCGATATGACAGCAGTCCCCGTGACCGTGCTCCGACAGCACCGCGCGGTCCACGTGTACCACGACCTGGTAGCGCTCGGCCTGGCGTGAAGTGACCGCCTCGTGGGCGAGGAACTGCTCGGCCACATGGCACAGCGCATCGGCGCGGCGCGCGGACACGGGCGATTCGGCATTGTCGAAGCTGTTCGATGACGGGCTCGATGCCGGTGACGTTTCCGCGGAAACGTCGTCCGCGAGTTCCTGCTCGCGATCGGCACCGTCGCGCTCGCGCCATTGCGCATCGACCGCGGCGTGGATCGCCTGCACCACCAATGCGCCCTGCTCGGCGGGCAGGCGCACCGTGATGACCATCGAACCGTCATCCTCGAAGCTCCAGCGCAATGCACGCTGCGCGTGAGTGCTGCGCGCACGAGCCGACTCCTGCAGGCGCTCGACGTGGCGATACGCGCGCACCAGCTTCTCAACATGCGATGCCGTGCCGTGGCGCGCGATCATCAGCAGGTAGTCCTGGCTCTCGGGCGTGGCGACGCGCGTGATCGCGCGCGCCTTCGAGTAGCTCAGCTCGCCCCGGGCGAGCGCATCGTTGACCAGCGGCAGATTCTCCAGTGCCCGCGCCACGCGCACCTTCTCGCGCGCCGCGCCCAGGTCGATGCCGCACTTCCAGTTGAGCCAGTGCGCGCAGGAGATAACGCCCCACTGCTGCCACGCGCGGCGACGGTCGAGTTCGGCGATGAGCATCAACAGTCGCCAGGTCGCGACGGTGATGCTCGCGCTCAGCGTGTGGATCTCGTCTTCGAGCGCGGCGGCGGAGAGCGATTCGGGATCGAGTCCGGCACCGCGTGAACAAGGGGAAAGCGTGCAGGTTTCCATGGCAATGGGCCTCCGGCAGCGATAACTGTTATTTTATACAGTATCGTTGCGCGGCTCCAGCAAACGCTTATACCGATTTGTCCTACCGTGGGTCCGGCTTCAGCCGGACCTTGTACGTTTGCTGTGGGCATGTTTTGTTCATGCCTGGTTTCCGGGGAAGCCGACCGGACCTTCGAGC
>JAKJFB010000029.1 GCA_022705125.1 Pseudomonadota bacterium | reverse complement strand
GGCGCTCGAGCCTACAGGGATGTATTTACGGCGAGTCCGAACGGGTGACTCGCCACCCCGGTGCGCTGGCACTGCGCTGACCGCTAAATTGCTATCGAGGGTGCAACCATGGATTTCGGATTCTCGGAAGAACAACGCGACATACAGAACCTGGCGCGGCAGATCCTGAAGGACCTGGTGTCGCCGGCGACGCTGGCGGCGTATGACGGCTACGCGAGCGAGCGTTTCGACCGGGCGCTGTGGGGCAAGCTGGCCGAGGCCGGGCTGCTCGGCGTGGCGGTGCCGGAGGAGCATGGCGGCATGGGCTTCGGTTTCATGGAGGTCGCGCTGCTGATGGAAGAGGCCGGGCGCAGCATCGCGCCGGCGCCGCTGGCCGTGCACATGGCCGGCGGCATCGTGCCGATCGCGCGCTTCGGCAGCGCGGAACAGAAGGCCCGGTTGCTGCCGGGCGCGGCGAGCGGCGAGATCGTGCTCACGGCGGCGCTGGAAGAACAGTTCGCGCTGGATGCCTGAGAGCCCGCCACCACGGCGCGCGCCGAGGGCGGCGGCTACCGCGTGAGCGGCGAAAAGTTCGCGGTGCCCTTCGCGCACTGCGCGCAGCGCGTGCTGGTGGGCGCCATGAGCGATGCCGGTCTCGTGGTGCTGCTGCTCGACCCGCGGGCCGCGGGCGTCACGCTCACCGCCATGAAGACCTCGAGCTACGAGCCGCAGTCGCTGCTCGTGCTGGACAACGTGCTGGTCCCGGCCGCCGACGTGCTGGCCGGCCCGGAGCAGGGCGCCGAGGTGATGCGCATCGTGACCGAGCACCTGACGGTGGCGCTGTGCGCGCACCAGTTGGGAGTCACCGACACGCTGCTGCGCCAGACCGCGGCCTACACCTCCGAGCGCAAGCAGTTCGGGGTGCCGATCGCGACGTTCCAGGCCGTGGGCAATCGCGCGGCGGATCGCTTCATCGACGTCGAGTGCCTGCGCCTCACCACGTACCAGGCCGCCTCGCTGCTGGCCTCGGGTGCCCCGGCCAGCGTGGAAGTGGACATCGCCAAGATCTGGGCCGGCGACGTGGGCCACCGCGCGAGCTACACGGCGCAGCACCTGCATGGCGGCGCGGGCGTGGATCGTGGCAATGCGCCGTGGCGCTACTGCCTGTGGGCGCGCCACAACGAACTGACGCTGGGTTCGACCGCGTCGCGCCTGGCCAGCCTGGGGCAGCGCTGCGCGAACGGTGAGGCGGTGGTCGACTGAGTACGACGATGGACGTGGAACGCGGCCGGGTGGCGCGGATCACAGACCGAAGCAGTTCGCGTAATAGGTCACGGTCCCCGGCCAGTCGCTGAACACGCCCAGCACACCCACCTGGCGGCCGAGGACGTCCAGCGCCTCCATCGCGACGCCTTCGTTCCCGCGCTGTGCCAGCACATCACTGATGTTCTGGTAGTAGAAGCCGCCGTTGCCGCCGGCGAGGAGGCCGGAGCGCTCGAGGGTCCAGGTGATCATGTCCAGGCCGACCGACCTGGCGTCGCGAGCGGCAGCGGAAGGCACCAGTGCGCCGTTCTCGCTGGAGATCAGCGCCCACATCGGCGGCGCCCAGATCCTCACGCCCTGGTTCGCCAGCTGCGCGAGTTCCGCCCGGTCCGGCAGCTCATCGGTGACGTTGGCGTCGTCGAGGAACACGGCCTGCCTGCCGAAGTCCGGTTCAGACCGGATCCAGTACAGCACGTCGTCGAGGTCGAAGGATTGCGGCCACACCGCGGCGGGGCGCACGCCGGATTGCCTGTACTCGTCGATCATCTTCTGCGCATAGTCGCGCTGGCTGAATCCGTCGAAGGGCATCGTCACGCTGGGGCTCTTGAGCTCGGGCGTCATCTTCACCCCGAGTTTCCTGAACAACGCGATGCTCTCGCGGTGGGTCATCAGCGTGCCGCTGGAGGCGCCGGCATAGAGATCGGTGCGCCAGTTTGGCGTACCGGCGACGTATTCCTGCACGGTTCGTGCGTCGGGATCGAACGCATCCATCTTGCCCTTGAGGGTCCTGAACTCGGCGAGCGTGATGTCGCTCGTCCGGCATTCGGCATTCGCCGCCGTCAAACGATTGCCCTCGGCATCGAAAGTCGCCGGCGTGAACGGCGTTGTGCACTTCACCGCCAGCTCCGGGACCAGCAGGATGTTGGTCGTGGTGTGCAGGTCGTTCTGTGAATGACGGCACACCAGTTCCTTGTCCCTGGTGAAGGTGACGTCGCACTCGACGATGCCTGCACCCATTCGTGCCGCGGCCTCGTAGGACTCGCGCGTGTGCTCGGGGAACTGCAGCGGGGCGCCGCGGTGTCCGATCGAGAAATCCGTCTTCCTGAACGGCTTGTTCCTGCAGTCCTGCGAGCCGAGCCGCTGCTTGAGCGGACTGTCGTCCATGTCGGCGACCAGGAAATAGGGGCGTGGACCGACCTGGATATTGAGTACTTCCGGGGCCGCGAGCGCGGGCATGGCGAGCAGTGCGCCGAGAACAAGTGTCGCGAGCTTGTGCATTTGCCGAACTTTCTCGCGGAGCTCGCGGGCAGCGGCGCGCATTTCGTGTCGCCGTGCCGAGCGTCCGCTCGATGGCATCAGCGCTTCACGTGCTCGATATCCCCCTGGTCCACCAGGTTCCATTCGCCGGCGTTGCGGAACAGGCGCTTCTCCAGGCGCGGGTAGTCGACCACGTCGTGCGCCAGGCGCTGGCCCACGACCAGGCAGACCAGCGGCTCGGCGCCGTCGTTGATCAGCTCGTGCGCGATGCCGTTCGCCGGGCAGCCGATGAAGTCGCCCGGGCCGATCGGCTGCAGCTGCTCGCCCAGCACCGCCAGCCCGCGCCCCGAGAGGACGTAGATGCACTCTTCCTCGAAGTGGTGCACGTGGTACTCCGTCGACTGGTGTCCCGGGTCGACCGTGATCAGGTGTGCGCCGAGGTGCTGCATCCCGACCGCGTCTCCCAGTGACTTGTTCAACCGCTCGGCGGCGGGATTCAGGTAGTGCACCTTGCGCACGCCTTCCATTTCCTCGATCTCACGGGCAGACAGGTACATCGTTCGATTCTCCGGTGCTGATGCCGGCCAGTATACTGTCCGGCGCCGGGGCTTCGGCCCGGCAGGAATCACGATATTGCCACGGACGTGTTACCGATGTGCGGGCGCTACAACATCCATGACGATCCCTGGCTGCAGACGCTGCTGCGCGAGCTCGGCGTGGAGATGCGCATCCCCACCCGCGTGAACATCGCGCCCACCGAGGCGGTGCCCGCGGTGATCGAGGAGCAGGGCAGGCGCTGCCTGCGCGAGATGCGCTGGTGGCTGGTCCCCTCGTGGGCGCCGGAGATCGACCAGCGCTACTCGATGTTCAACGCGAAGGCCGAGACGCTCGGCACCAGCCGTGCCTTCCGCGGTCCGCTGCGCCACCGTCGCTGCATCCTGCCGGCGTCGTCGTTCATCGAGTGGACCGACGCCGGCGGTCACAGGCAGCCATGGCTCATCCGTCCCGAGCGCGGCGCGATCGCTTTCGCCGGGCTGTGGGACGTGTGGGAGAAGGAGGGCAATCACCTCGAGTCGTGTGCCATCATCACCACCGATGCAGCCCCCGGCATCGACCGCCTGCACAACCGCATGCCGGTGATGCTGCGCGAGCGGGATTTCGCGCGCTGGCTGGACGTCGACACGCCGCTCGGAGATCCCTCGGATATCCTGCATTCGCGCCTGCCTCATCCGTTTGTGCTTGCGCCGGTCTCGCCGGCCGTAAACAATTCGCGCCACAAGAGCGAGGCGCTGCTCGCGCCGGTGGGCGAGGAGGAGCGGGTCGAGGCGGTGGGGCAGTGGGCGAAATGAGGGAAATGGGAGAAATGAGCGATGACCGATTCCCTGCTCCCGGAGCAGCGGCACTGGCTGCCGACGGCAGCCTGCTGCTGGGTGCGCGGCGCATTCCCCTGCCGGCCTCGGTGAGCCCGGAGGCGCGTGCCTTCCTGGCGATGCCGCGGGTGACGCTCGGCGAGCGTCCGCCGCTGGCGGACAAGGAGGCGTGGCGGCGCTGGGTCACTACGATGAACCTCGGCAGCGAGCCGCGTGTGGCGCAGATGATGGCGCTGGTAGGGGATCGCGTGCGCGTCGAGACGCGCACCATCGCCGGCGTGGTCGTGCATGTCGCCACTCCAGCCGAATCACACCCGTCGCGCCGAGACTGGCTGCGCATCACGGTCCATGGTGGCGGGCTGGTCTACATGGGCGGCAGCTATGCGCGCGCCGAGGCGGGCCTGGTTGCGTTGCAGTCGGGTTGCGAGGCCTGGTCGGTGGATTACCGCATGCCGCCGGACCATCCCTATCCGGCCGCGGTGGACGACGTGGTTGCCGCGTATCGCGCCGCGCTCGCGACGCGTGCGCCGGGATCGGTCGCGATTTCGGGGGCTTCCGCCGGCGGCAATATCGCGGCGGCCGCGGCGCTGAAGGCTCGTGACCTGGGCCTGGCGTTGCCCGGTGCGCTCGGCCTGTTCACGCCCGAGTGCGATCTCACGGAATCGGGCGACAGCTTTGTCACGAACCTCGACGTCGACAACGTGCTGCCCGGACCGCTGCCCGAGGAGATCGCGCTCTACGCCGACGGCGCGGACCTGCGGCACCCTTACCTGTCGCCGCTGTTCGGCGATTTCGCGCCCGGCTATCCGCCGACGCAGATCCAGACCGGCACGCGCGACCTGTTCCTGTCGAACTCGGTGCGCATGCATCGCGCGCTGCGCGCCGCCGGCGTGAGCGCGGAACTGCACGTGTGGGAGGCGATGCCGCACGGCGGCTTCGGATTCGATGCGCCGGAAAACGCCGATGCGCGACGCGAGTTCAACGACTTTCTCGAACGACACCTCGGATAACACAAGGAGCGCGCACGCGTGGCAACACAGATGGGAAACTCGACGGAAATGCACGCGGAGTTGCTGGGCCTGCCGCCCTGCGACCAGGTCGGCTTCGTGGTGCGCGACCTGCAGGCCGCGATGGCGATGTACGCACCGCTGTTCGGGCCGTTCAGCACCATGGACGGCTCGGTGAAGCAGGCCACCTACCGTGGCCGCCTTGCCGACGCCGGGCTGCAGATCGCCTTCGGGCGCAGCGGCAATCTCGAGATCGAGCTGATCGAGTGGACGGGCGGCGAGAGTCCGCACCGCGAGTTCATCGAGGCCGGGCGCGAGGGCATGCATCACATCCGTTTCCGCGTCGAGGACACCGACCACTGGGTCGAGCGCCTGCGCCCGCTCGGTTACGAGGCCGTGTGGTACAAGCGCTGGTCGGCCGACACCGTGTTCGCGTACCTGGAGCGCCCGGGCGATCCCACGCTGATCGAGTTCCTGCAGATGCCCCCCGGCGGTCCGGGAGCCTGATCGTCCGATCGCGGGGAGCGCTGCACATGATCGAGCTCGCGCCGGGCGTCGCGGTGGCCGACGAGGAGATCGAGATCAACGCGATCCGCGCCCAGGGTGCCGGCGGGCAGAACGTGAACAAGGTCTCCAACGCCGTGCACCTGCGCTTCGACCTCGGCGCCTCGTCGCTCGACGTTGAACTGCGCGAGGCGCTGCTCGCGCTGCACGATCAGCGCATCAGCAAGGATGGCGTGATCGTGATCAAGGCCCAGCGTTTCCGCAGTCTCGAGAAGAATCGCGACGATGCGCTGCAGCGCCTGCGCGAGCTGGTGGCGCGCGGGCTGCTGCGCCGCGCGCCGCGCATCGCCACGCGGCCCAGCCGGAGCGCGCAGCGCAAGCGCGTCGACGAAAAGAGCCGGCGCGGGCAGATCAAGGCCGCGCGCGCCCCGGTGCGCCGCGACGACTGAGGAGCCTCTCGATGGACCCCGTGATATTCCTTTGGCTGATTGCCATCGCGCTGGTGGCGGCCGGCGTGGCCGGGCTGGTCCTGCCGGTGCTGCCGGGCGCTGCGCTGCTGCTGGCCGGACTGGTGATGGCGGCGTGGATCGAGGAGTTCCAGTACGTCGGGGTCGGCACGCTGGCGGCGCTGGCCGTCCTCGGCTGCCTGATCTTCGCGGTGGACTTCGTCGCGGGCTCGTTCGGGGCGCGCCGCTTCGGAGCCTCGCCGCGTGCGGCGCTCGGCGCGGCGCTCGGCGCGCTTCTTGGTCTATTCTTCGGGTTGCCGGGGCTGCTGCTCGGTCCGATGGCCGGCGCGGTGCTCGGCGAGATCAGCGCGCGGCGCACCTGGTCCGAGGCGGGACGCGCCGGTGTGGGCGCCACGCTCGGCCTGGTGCTGGGTGCGGCGGCCAAGCTGGGGCTGGCGCTCACGATGATCGGTATCTTTCTGTTCGTGCGTTTCCTGGGATGACAATGACGCGGATTGCCTTGCTCGTGAATCTCCTGCTGGTGTCCTGGCTGACGGGCTGCGGCTGGATGGACGGGCCGGAGCCCGGGCCGGCGGCGCCGCCGCCGGATCAGCGCCACGGCACGCTGCCCGGGCAGGTGTCGCTCGCGGACCCCGAGGCCGCGCGGGCGGCGCTGCTGGAGCAGTACCTCGACTGGGCCGGCGTGCCCTACCGCATGGGCGGCAGCTCGCGCGAGGGCCTGGATTGCTCCGGCTTCATCCAGCTCACCTACCTGCAGCGCTTCGGCGTCGAGCTGCCGCGCGATACCTCGGCGCAGCGCGGGGTGGGCAGCAAGGTGGCGCCGTCGCGCCTGCTCCCGGGCGACCTGGTGTTCTTCGATACCGGGCCCGCCGAGCGCCACGTCGGCATCTACGTGGGCAAGCGCCAGTTCCTGCACGTTTCGAGCAGCACCGGCGTGATGCTGTCGCGGCTGGACGACGGCTACTGGGGGGCGCGTTTCCGCGACGCGATCCGCGTGGCCGAGCGTTGATGTGGGTTGATTTATGGCAACCCGCATGAACCGCCGGGCCTTGTGCCTTGCCATCGATGGGCGAATACTCTCGAGTACGCACGCGGAGAGCGGTTGTACCGCGCGCGCCGGTCGATCACACGATGCCCTGCGAGCGGAGGTGGATCATGTCCGAGCGAAGACTTTCGAATCGCCAGCCGAGCCTGGTGTTCTACGACCTGAGCTTCGCCGACAGCGGGGAGCGCTTCGGCGAGATGCTCGATCTCTCCAGTGACGGGCTGATGGCCCTGTGCGATGCGCCGGTGCTGCCGGGCAGCCGTGTCGCGCTGCAGCTGGACATCGCGGCGCGCATGCTCGGTACGCGTTCGCTCAGTTTCGCGGCCGAATGCCGCTGGTGCGCGCCGGGTGCGACAGCGGGTGGCTATGCCTGCGGCCTGCGCGTGCTGGCGCAGGACGATGCGTCCTCGCGCCAGCTGCCCCACCTCGCCGCGACCATGGTCTTCGATTCGCTGCGGGCGTTCTGATCAGCGGCCCTGGACGGCCTTGCGCGGCTTGAGCGCCAGCGTGGGTATCAGCGTCAGCAGGAAGGCGATCGCGAGGATCACGAAGCTGTCGCGGAATGCCGCGGCGAGCGCCTGCTGCTGCACCATGCCCTGCAGGAAGGCGCGCGCGGCATGCCATTCCTCGGTGCCGGCGAATCCCAGCGTATGCGACATGCCGCGCAGCAGGCCCAGCATGTTCAACGTCTCGCTGCTGCCGTAGGTCTGCGTCGACAGCAGGTAGTCGGCGTGGTAGATGTGGCGCCGCTCGAGCACCACCGACATCAGGTTCACGCCGAATGCGCCGCCGAGCTGGCGCATGAAGTTGAACGCGGCCGAGGCCTGGCTCAGCCGGCTGATCTCGATGTGGCTGAGCGCGCCGAGCTGCAACGCCGGTATCACCAGCCCGATCCCCAGGCGGCTCAGCACGAGCCACCAGGCGAGCGCCCAGAAGCCGGTATTGGCGTCGGCGCCGGACATGAGCCAGAACGAAGTCGCGAAGAAGGCGATGCCGCCGCTGATCAGCAGGCGGTGGTCGAGCACCTCGGCGAGCTTGCCGGCAAACGGAAAGAGCAGTGCCATTGCGATGCCGGGCGGAATCATCAGCGCGCCCGCCCGGGTCGGGCTCAGGTGTTGCACCAGTTGCAGGAACACCGGCACCAGGTAGGTCGAGGCGAAGAGGCCGGCGCCGAAGACGAAGCTGTTGGTCGTCATGATCGTGAAGTTGCGGTTCGCGAACAGCCCGAGGTCGAGCAGCGGGTGCTCGGTGCGCAGCTGCCACCACACGAAGCCCGCGCCGGACACCAGCGCGACGGCGAAGCAGCCGAGGATGTAGTCCGATCCCCAACCCTCCTTCTCGCCGTTGCTGAGTCCGACGAGCAGCGCGATCAGCGCCACGCTGAGCGCGATCATGCCGCTCCAGTCGAAGGGGACGCGGGTGGGCAATGGCTGGCGGGTGGGCATGAAGAACGAGGAAGCGGCCAGCGTCAGCAGCGAGAACGGGATGCCGGCATAGAACACGTAGCGCCAGCTGTACGTATCGATCAGCACGCCGCCGATCGCCGGGCCCATCGCCGGCGCGAGGATGGCGCCGACCGAGGTGATGCCGATCGCAACACCCTGCCTGCCGGGCAGGAACACCTGGAAGATGAGCATCGTGGACACCGGGGTGAGCACGCCGGCGGTGATGCCCTGCATGATGCGGGCGACGATCATGATCCCGGTGTTGGTGGCCAGCCCGCCGAGCAGCGAGCCGGCGAGCAGCAGGTAGGTCGTGATGTGCACGGTCTGGCGCAGCCCCAGCACGCGCACCATCCACGAGCTCGCGAGCATCGCTACCGTTGCCGCGGCCAGGTTCGCCGTCGACAGCCACTGGGCGTCGACCTGGCTGATGCCGAAGGCTCCCATGATGTCGGGAATCGCGACGTTGACGATCGTACCGGCGAGCAGCGCGGCGATGTTGCCGGCGACGATCGTGAGCAGCGCGAACCAGCGGTACTTGAGGCCCCAGGCGCGAAAGCCCGTAGCGAAGCCCGTGTTCGGCGGCAGCCGCGCGATGTAGCTCTCTACCTCGTCGTCAGCGGATGTCAATCGCGACCTCGACCATCATGCCCGGGCGCAGCAGCTCGTCCGCCGGTTCGATCGTGATCTTCACCGGCAGGCGCTGCGTGACCTTGGTGAAATTACCGCTCGGGTTGGTATTCGGCAGCAGCGAGAACTGGCTGGTGGCGGACTGCCCCACGCGCACCACTTCGCCGCGGAACTCGCGGTCGGGGTAGGCATCGACGCTGATCGTGACCTGGTCGCCCGGCTCGACATGGCGGATCTCGGTCTCCCGGATGTTCGCATCGACCCAGATGCGCTGGGGATCGTGCATCAGCAGCAGCCGCTGCCCGGGCACCACGTACTCGCCCACGTGCACGAAGGTCTCGTCGACGGTGCCCTTGCCGGCGCTGGTGATGCGCAAGTCGCCGATCATCACCTTCTGCTTGTCGATCGAGGCGCGGATGCGGTCGCGTTCGTGCTGCAGCCCCCGCAGTTCGTTCGCGAGCACCTGGATCCGGCTCTGCCCGGCCTCGGCTTCCACGACGTTGCCGCGGGCGCTCTCGACTTCGGCCAGCGCACGCTGGTGGAGCTGCTCGGACTGCTGGTGCGCGTTGCGGGCGTTCTCCCACTGCTGCTGCGAGATGATCTGGCGTTCCCGCAGTGACTGCGCGCGCTCCCATTCGCCCTGCTTGAACTGCAGGTCGGACCTGGCGGAGGCGAGCGAGGCCTGCACGGCGTCGAGGTGCGACTTGGCCGAGCTCAGCTGGCCACCGGACTCGCGATCGACCATGTCGATCTGCACCTCGAGGCGCTGGCAGGCCGATTCCATGGACTGGAACTGGGCCTCGAGCTCGGCGAGCGTGAGGCGCGCGGCGCGATCGTCGATCTGTGCGATCAGCGCGCCGGGCAGCAGTTCATCGCCCTGCGAGACGGGGAATTCCACGACCTGCCCGGCGACCTTGGCGCTCACCTCGATCATGCTGGTGGCGATGCGCGCGTCCTCGCTGAAGACGTGCGTGTACCGCTGGTACAGCCACCAGGCAGTGGCGATACCCAGTGCCACGGTCGCGGCGACCAGCAGCGCGCGGCGGCGTGCGCGCTGGTTCATCACGAGTCGATGCTCGGCGGATTGCGCTTGGTTGTCTGCGGACATCAGTGTGCTCCGGCAAATCGGGATTCTGTGGCCTGGGGGGATTCCTCGAGCAGGCGCTGGCGGATCCAGCCGAGGCTGTTCACGAGCAGTTGCGTGCGCCGAGGCCCGAGCGGCTGCAGCAGCGCGGCATGCAGTTGCTCGAAGCGCTGGCGCTTGCCGCTGAGCAGGTGATGGGCGCGGCGGGTCAGGAACAGCCGTTTGGCACGCCGGTCGCGCGGATCGGCGCGCCGATCCAGCCAGCCGTCCGCCTGCAGGGCGTCGATCACCTTGCCGAGCGGCGCCGCCCCGATCTCGGTGGCATCCGCTATCGCGGTCTGGCGCATCCCTTCGTTGCGGTACACCGTGTTCATGACCAGCCATTGATTGCGCGTGAAGCCCATTTCCGCGAGCCGGGCATCGAAGCGCCGGGTCAGCAGGCGCGCGCACTCGAACAGCACGCTCACGTAGGTTTCGGTCGTGGCGTTCGTGGTGGTGGTGCCGGCAGTGCCGGTAGTGGCAGTGGTTCCGGTGACAGTGTCGGCGGCCGGTGCGGCAATAGCTACGGTCCGCGCGGCGGAGGCGGACGTCGGCGCTGCGGCGCGCAGCGCGTCACGGATGACCAGGAGGCTTTCCAGCATCTGCGCGACCTCCTCGGCATCAAAGCCGCGCAGGTAGTTGGCCTCGATGGCACGGAATCGTTCGGACATCCGCGCCAGGGCCGGTTCGGCCCTGGGCAGCAGCGCGGCGCGGCGTACCCTGCGGTCGGCCGGGTCGGCCTTGCGCTCGATCCAGCCGGCCTGTTCCAGCCAGTCCAGCGCGAGCCCCAGCGGCGCCTTTTCGATGTCCAGCCGCTCGGCCAGCTCCGACTGGCTGATGCCGGGGCGTTCCATCAGGGTGGTGAGTACCCGCCATTTTGCCTGGGTCAGTTGGAGATCGCGTATCGACAGCCCGAAACGGCGCCGGATCAGGCGCGCCGTGTCGTGGATGAGGAAGGCGCAGTTCTGTTCGAAATCCGGAAGCGACATGGGATGACGTAAATAGTAATGCACATATAATATATTCCTGCGTGACTATATGATCCAGTTACTTGTTGGCAAGGCCGCGACCGGAGGCCCAGGGTGCCCCGAGATGCCCGGTGAGCAGGACCTCAGCGTCTGGACAGGTCGATCACTCCCGGGGGCCGGCATTCGTTGATGAACTGGCCGAATTCACGGAACTCCGCCGCTCGCGCGCTGCCCTCGCGCCACACCAGACCGATGTCACGGTAGGACTTGTTGTCGAGCGCATGGGTCTCGATACCGGTGCCCTCCAGCAGCGACGAGCCTTCGGCCATGGCGGGCAGGTAGGTGACGCCGAGGTCCGCCGCCACCATCTGTACCAGGGTATAGAGGCTGCTTGCCGCGAAGCGGTTCAGCTTGTCGGGGCGGCGCAGCCGGCAGGCCGAGAGCGCGTGATCGCGCAGGCAGTGCCCGTCTTCCAGCAGCAGCACGCTCTCGGGCGCTAGCTGATCGGCGCGCAGCCGCCCCTTTTCGAGCAGGGGCGAGCCGGCGCGGCAGGCAAGCCGGAAGGGATCGCGGAACAGCGGCAGGACCTCCGCGTTGCGGATGTCCCAGGGCAGAGCCAGCAACAGCAGGTCGAGCTGGCCGTCGAACAGCGAGGCCAGCAGCCGCTCGGTCGTTTCCTCGCGCAGGTACAACTTCATGTGCGCAAAGCGCGCGCTCGCGGCCGGCATCACGCGCGGCAGCAGGAAGGGCGCGATGGTCGGGATGACACCGAGGTTGATGCGCCGCGCCAGCGGCGAGCGCTCGCGTTGCGCGAATTCCACCAGTTCCTCGGCGTCGGCGAGCGTGTGCCTGGCGAGCACGGCCACTTCCTGCCCCACCGCCGTGATCGTGACCTGTTTCGATGTGCGGTCGACCAGGCTCAGCTCGAGCTGAGTCTCGAGCTCGCGGATCGCGATCGAGAACGCCGACTGCGACACGTGGCACTCCGCGGCGGCGCGGCCGAAGTGACGATGACGGACCAGCGCGACGAAATAGCGCAGCTGGCGCAGCGTGGGCATGTGGCTCATGCGTCTCTCCTCATCATTCAGAAAACAGATTGAATCACTAAATTCAATCAATTTCACAATTTATTTTGCCGGCGCCAGAATGGCGCCCGTGTCAAACAGCCTGCGATGCGGGCATGGAGGAACGCAAATGAAACAGTCCGGAATTCGCGACATCGACATCGGCATTCCGCGCGAGCAACGCGCTGCGATCGCGCAGGGCCTGTCGCGCCTGCTCGCAGATACCTACACGCTCTACCTCAAGACGCACAACTATCACTGGAACGTCACGGGACCGATGTTCAACACGCTGCACCAGATGTTCGAGCTGCAATACAACGAGCTTGCGCTCGCGGTGGACCAGATCGCCGAGCGCATCCGCGCGCTGGGGTTCCGCGCGCCCGGGTCCTACCGGGAATACGCCGCACTCACGGTGATCACGGAGGAAGACGGCAGTCCCGATGCCATCGGCATGATCGAGCGCCTGGTCGATGGCCAGGAAGCGGTGATCCGCACGGCGCGCAGCCTGATCCCGGAGGCGGCCGAGGCGCACGACGAGCCCTCCGCGGACCTGCTGACGCAGCGCCTGCAGGTGCATGAGAAGAACGCCTGGATGCTGCGCAGCATGCTGGACTGATCGACGCCCCCGTTGCGGCGGGGGCACGATCCACTTGCCGCGCGCGCGGTGGCACAATGGCGTCACCAACGTGTGTGCGTCAGGGGCGGCTATGGACGTCAGCGGATTGACAGAGCCCGGCTTCGAGCGCGTGCTCGAGGCCTTCGCGCACAACTTCACGGCTCACGGCGACATCGGCGCGGCATGCTGCGTCTACCTGCACGGACGTCCGGTGGTCGACATCTGGGGTGGAACCGCCGATCCGGTGGCGGGAATACCGTGGCGGCAGGACACGGTGCAGCTGGTGTTCTCGGCTGCCAAGGGCCCGACCGCGGTCTGCATCCACCGCCTGGCCGAACAGGGCCTGCTCGACATCGATGCGCCGGTGGCGCGCTACTGGCCGGAATTCGCTGCGGCGGGCAAGGAGCGCATCACCACGCGCATGGTGCTCTCGCACCGGGCGGGTCTGGCCGCGGTCGCGGGCGATCTCGCGCTGGCCGATGTGCTGGCCTGGGATCCGGTGGTCGAGGCGATCGCGGCGCAGGCGCCCGAGTGGGAGCCCGGCAGCGCGCACGGCTACCACGCCCGCAGCTTCGGCTGGATCCTCGGCGAGATCATCCGGCGCATCACCGGCGAGAGCGCGGGACAGCATCTGGCCCGCACGGTCTGCGCGCCGCTGGGCCTTGACTACCGGGTCGGCCTGCCGGCCACGGAACGCGCGCGCTGCGCGCGCCTGGTGCCGCCCGATGCCGACCATTCCGCCGCGGCGGCGCTCGGCGCCAACAGCCTCACGGTGCGCGTCATGACCGGGCCCTCGGGACTGTTCGGCTACAACGAGATGTGGAACCGCGACGACGTTCTCGCCGCCGAGATGCCCTCGTCCAACGGCGTGGGCTCGGCGCGCGCGCTCGCGCGGCTCTACGCGGCGACGATCGGAGAGGTCGACGGCATCCGGCTGCTGCGACCCGGGACGGTGCGCGAGGCGACGCGCGTGGTCTCGCGGGGTCCCGACAGGGTCATTCTCGTCGAGACCTGTTTCGGCCTGGGATTCAGCCTGCCGCCGATGCTCGGGCCCGACTGCGGGCCGAACGCGTTCGGGCACCCGGGCGCCGGAGGCTCGCTGGGCTTTGCCGATCCGGAGGCAGGGCTGGCGTTCGCCTACGTGATGAACCGCATGCGCTTCGAGGCAGGCGGTGATCCGCGCGCCGCCTCGCTGGTGCGCGCGCTGTACGAGTGCATTGGCTGAGACCCGCCGCGCGGGCGTTGATACGGAGACCCCGGATGGAACTGACGATACTGAGCGATTTCGAGATGCCGGGACTTGCCGATGCCATCGCGCGCCAGGGCGCCGGAGCCCGCCTGCTCGGCGTGGCGGCGGACGAGCCGCTGCCGGCGCACCTGCCGGGCGCGGCGCTGCTGACGACGGCGCTGGGCAACCCCCGGCTGGAGGCGCTGCTCGCCGCGGCAAGCGGGTTGCGCTGGCTGCACGTGTTCGGCACCGGGGTGGACAGCTTCCCGCTGCATCTGGTGCCGCCGCAGGTCACGATCACCTGCTCGCGCGGTGCCAGCGCCGTGCCCATCGCGGAGTGGGTGCTGGCGATGATGCTGGCGTTCGAAAAGCAGTTGCCGCAGTCCTGGATCAGCGCGGCCCCGGCGCGGATGTGGCAGGCGAACCTCGGCACGCTGGCCGGCAGGACGCTGGGCCTTGCCGGCTGCGGTGGCATCGGCGCGGCGGTGGCTTCGCGCGCGGCGGCCTTCGGCATGCAGGTGGTAGCGCTGGCGCGCTCGCCGCGCTCCGAGCCACCGCCCGGCGTCGAAATGCTGCGCACGAAGGAGGAACTGTGCGAGCGCGCCGATCACCTCGTGCTGTGCCTGCCGTCCACGCCGGCGACGCGGCATTTCATCGATGCCGCGGCGCTGGCGCGCATGAAGCCCGGCGTGCACCTCGTGAACGTGGCGCGCGGCGCGCTGGTGGACCAGGAGGCGCTGCGCGTGGCGCTCGACGCGGGGCGGGTCGCCTGCGCCTCGCTCGATGTGGCCGAACCCGAGCCCCTGCCCGAGGGGCACTGGCTCTACACGCACCCGCGTGTGCGGCTGAGCCCCCACATCTCGTGGAGCGCACCGCAGGCCTTCGCGGCGCTGCTGGCGGGCTTCCTCGACAACGTGGGACGCTTCGCGCGCGCCGAGGCGCTCAGCGGTATCGTC
>JAKJFB010000299.1 GCA_022705125.1 Pseudomonadota bacterium | reverse complement strand
GGAGATGCGCACGACGCGCGATTTCCTCGTGGTGGTTTTCGTCGCGTATTTCCTGGTCGCGAGCCAGCTGCTGTTCGAGCAGGAGATTCCCTACGCGCTGTATGCGGTGGTGGCGACCGCGGGCGTCACCGCGGCCATGGTCGCGCGCCACCAGGGCGATCCCGCGCCGGGATTCCCGCATCCGCTCGTGCTGACGGGCAAGCTGCTCGCGCAGGCCGCGCCGGTGATGCTGCTGCTGTTCGTGGTGTTCCCGCGCATCGCGCCGCTGTGGGCGATTCCGCAGAACATGCAGAGCGCGCGCACCGGGCCCAGCGACAGCATGTCGCCCGGGGACGTGGCGCGCCTGAGCGGCTCGAACGCGCTGGCGTTGCGCGCCACCTTCGAGGGCGCGATCCCGGCGCAGCGCGAGCTGTACTGGCGCGGGCTGGTGTTCTCGGAGTTCGACGGCCGGCAATGGCGCCAGGGCGCGATGGCGCGCATGGAGGCGGAGCTGGCGCAGCAGGGCGCGCCGCGCCCGGCGCTGCGCCAGCTCACGCACGTGCCGAGCGGCGAAGAGACCAGCTACGAAGTGATCCTCGAGCCCAGCAACCAGCCATGGGCCTACGTGATCGGCTTTCCGGTCTCGTTCGATGCGAACCTGCGCAGCGGCAGCGACTACCGCCTGATGAGCTCGCGCCCGCTCACGCAACGGCTGCGCTACCGCGTGCGCGCGGATCTCGGCGCGCAGCTGGAGCCCGAGCTCGGCATCCTGCGCCGGCGCACCGAGCTGCAACTGCCCGAGGGCTTCAACCCGCGCGCGCTCGCGCAGGCGAAGGCCTGGCGCGCCGAGGCACCGTCGGATGCGGCCTACATCGAGCGCGTGCTGCGCTGGTTCACCGAGGAGGAGTTCGTCTACACCATGTCGCCGCCGCTGCTCGGGCGTGACACGGTCGATGAGTTCCTGTTCGGCGAGCGGCGCGGCTTCTGCGAGCACTACGCCAGCGCGTTCGCGGTGCTGCTGCGCGCGGCTGGCATCCCGGCGCGCGTGGTGGTGGGCTACCAGGGCGGCGAGCGCAACCCCTACCAGGCATACCTGCTGGTGCACCAGTTCGACGCCCACGCCTGGACCGAGGCGTGGCTGGACGGTCGCGGCTGGGTGCGCTTCGATCCCACCGCCGCAGTGGCGCCGCAGCGCATCGAGTCGGGAGCGGGCGAGGCGCTGGGTGCGGAATTTCTCGCCGATTCGCCGCTCGCGATCGAGCGCTACCGCAACGTGCGACTGCTGGGCTGGATGCGCATGCGCTGGGACATGATGACCTACCACTGGGCGAGGCTGGTGCTGAAC
The DNA here is from genome assembly GCA_022705125.1 of Pseudomonadota bacterium. The sequence goes on along the minus strand of JAKJFB010000299.1, from coordinate 2,875 downwards.
TACGACGCCGAGCGCCAGGGCGCGCTGCTCTCGAACCTGCTGGGCCGGATCAGCCCGGCGCGCGTGGTCGCGGTGATGCTCGGTTGCGGCGCGCTCGTGCTGCTGCTGGTCGCGGCGAGCCTGTTCGGCGTGAAGCCACGGCCGCGTCGCGATGCGGCGACGGCCGCGTACCTGCGGATCTGCGAGCGCCTGGCCGCGTCCGGGCTGGAACGCCGCCGCGGCGAGGGCCCTTTCGATTACGCGCGGCGCGTGACGGCCGTGCGCCCTGATCTTGGCGCGGAACTGCAGGCGTTGACGGCTGACTATGTGGCGCTGGCGTTCGCGCAGGGAGCGGCGGGGGATCGCGCGCTACCGATGCAGCGGCTGCGCCAGGCGGTGCGCCGCTTCCGCCCGCGCCGTGCGCCAATCCGAGCGTAGGAGCGGGCCCTGCCTGCGACCATTCACCCGCGCACAGCGCGATCCAGCAGGCCAGGCCGAGGATCGTGATGGTGCACACGGGCGCGGGTCTTCCTCCAGGAGCAGCGTCCACAGGCACAGCGTCAGAACAAGCATTCGTGCACGATCCTGGCCACTTGCAATGGGTACGATTCGTACCGGCGCACCCGTCAGTCTGCCTGCGCGCCGCGACGCCGTCGCTGCTTCTTCTGCTTGTAATACCGGCTTTCTCGGCGCACGATAGTAATCAATTACTATCTTTTATGCAGTGATCATGGAAAATCGTCCCAAGCACCTGCCCGCAGAGCAACGTCGAGCCGTGACAGTAGAGGCCGTAGTCGCGCTGGCCGCCAGGCAGAACCCCAGCGAAATCACCACCGCCGCCATCGCCAGGCATATGAAGCTCACGCAGGGCGCGCTGTTTCGACATTTCCCGAGCAAGGAGGCCATCTGGGAGGCGGTGATGGAATGGGTAGCCGAGCGCCTGCTGGCTCGAATCGACAAGGCAGCCGAGGGGATCGAATCGCCCGTGGCGGCGATGGAAGCGATGTTCATGAGCCACGTGGAATTCGTGATCGAGCATCCCGGCGTTCCGCGGATGATGTTCGGCGAGTTGCAGCGTACGGACGCGTCAGCGGCCAAGCGCATGGTGCAGACGCTCATGATGCGATACCGCGAGCGCCTTCAGCGCCTGATCGCCAGGGGCATGTCCGGCGGCGAGTTGTCGATCGCGCTCGATGAGGAGGCCGCGGCGACGCTGTTCATCGGTACCATCCAGGGCCTGGTGATGCAGTCACTCATGGCAGGCGATGTGGCGCGCATGCGTCGCGCCGCGCCGCGCGTTTTTGCCATCTATCGTCGCGGTATCGGGAGCGCGTCATGAGACGCCTGCCGTTGCAGGGCCGCACGCTGGCGCTGCTCGCGTTCATCGTGCCGCTGCTCGCACTCTTCGTGTTCGTCGGGTTGCGCTCGGGACCGCTGGCGCCCGTCGCGGTGACGCTGGCCACGGTGCAATCGCGCGCCCTCGCGCCGGCGCTGTTCGGCATCGGCACCGTGGAGGCCCGTTACACGTACCGGATCGGACCTGTTGTTGCCGGACGCGTCGAACGGCTCGACGTGGACGTGGGCGACCGGGTCCGCGCGGGGCAGGTACTCGGTGCGATGGACCCTGTGGATCTGGATGCCCGGGTGCGCGCGCTGGATTCCGCGTCCAAGCGGGCCGGCGCGACGCTGCGCGAGGCAGAGGCCCGGCAGGCGTATGCGCAAGCGCAGGCGCGCCGCTACGAAAAGCTGCTGCTGGCGCGCTCGATCAGCGAGGAGACCGTCACCACGAAGCGCCAGGAGCTGCAGATCGCGGATGCCGTGCTGGCGGCCGCCCGCGAAGAAGTCGATCGCGCGCGCGCCGAGCGCGAGGCACTGATCGCGCAGCGCAGCGATATGCGTCTTGTTGCGCCGGTCGATGGCGTGGTCGTGTTGCGCGATGCCGAGCCCGGCTCGACCATCGTTGCTGGCCAGGCCGTGGTGGAAGTGATCGACCCCAAGAGTTTGTGGATCAACGTGCGCTTCGACCAGCTCAGCGCGGCGGGACTGGCCACGGCATTGCCCGCGCGCATCGTGCTGCGTTCGCGCGACGGTGAGGCGCTCGCGGGTCGCGTGTTCCGCATCGAGCCCAAGGCCGACGCGGTCACCGAGGAAACGCTGGCGAAAGTGGTGTTCGAGAACGTACCCAGCCCCCTGCCGCCCGTGGGCGAACTGGTCGAGGTGACGGTGGGCCTTCCCGGGCTACCCGCCGCACCCGTGATCCCCAACGCAGCCATCCGGCGCGAGGGCGGGAAGGCGGGCGCGTGGCGCATGGGGGATGGCGAATTGCGCTTCGTGCCGCTGGTGCTCGGCGCCACCGATCTCGACGGCCATGTGCAGGTGCTGGACGGGCTGGCCGTGGGCGACTCCATCGTGGTGTACAGCGAGAGGGCGCTCACGGCGCGCAGCCGCGTGCGCGTGGTCGAGCGGATTGGCGGAACTCCCTGATGATCAGCCTTGCCGGGCGCGACATCCTGCATGCCTGGGGCAAGTTCGTTTTCACGGGCGTGGGCCTCGGATTGCTGATCGGCGTCACGCTGGTGATGGCCGGCGTCTATCGCGGCATGGTCGATGATGCGAAGGCGCTGCTGGACAACAGTGGCGCCGAGCTCTGGGTGGTGCAGAAGGACACGCTGGGCCCTTACGCGGAATCCTCCAGCGTGAACGACGACGTCTACCGCGGCATCCTGGCGATGCCCGGGGTCGCACGCGCGGCGAACGTGACCTACCTGACCATGCAGGTGGGCCATGGCGACAAGGATGTGCGCTCCATGGTGGTGGGCATCACCGCGAGCGGCCCAGGCGCGCCCGGCTGGCCACCGCAGTTGGTGGCGGGGCGCCAGATCACGCGCGGCCATTA
>JAKJFB010000298.1 GCA_022705125.1 Pseudomonadota bacterium | reverse complement strand
TGATCCGTGCTGCGCGCCGGTCGGGGCGGCCGGCGCGCGCGTGGTGCTGATGTCGCCGGGACGCCACATGCGGGCCGGAACCTGGTTTCGGGAGCAACAAGAATCATGAAAAAACTCGCCGCCCTCGTCTGCGCAGCCTGCCTGGCGGCGCCGCCGGCCGCTGCACAGGACACGAAGCGCTACGATGTGCTCGAACTCCCCGCCGTGCAGTCCCCGCTGGCGCAGCGCGCGCTGGTGTACTCGCTCTCCCGAGCGGGTGAGCGCGTGATCGCCACCGGCATCCCGACGCCGGAGCAGGGCTGGGTCGTCGGACACGAAGGGGTGATCCTGCACAGCACCGACGGCGGCAAGACGTGGGCCAGGCAACTCGACGGGGTGCAGCTCGCGAAGATCGGGCTGGACTTCTACAGCGCCAGGCTCGAACAGGAGCCCGACAACGAGCGCTACGCCTTCCTGGTCGATGAGTTGAAACTCGCGCTCGAGGGCAACGCCGACCGGCCCTTCTTCAAGATCGTGATGAACAGCGCGAGTGAAGGCTTCGCGGCCGGTGCCTACGGCCTGCTGTTCTCCACGGTCGATGGCGGGAAGTCCTGGGTACCGGTGATGGAACGGCTGGATCTCGAGCAGTTCGTGCACCTGTTCGACTTCGCGCGGCTCCCGCCGGCGGGCACCGACAATCCGGGCCCCGACGCGGTGGAGCTCGTGGCGGCGGGAGAGATGGGCACTATCCTCGCGCTGGACCCCGCGACAGGGCACTGGCAGCCGCGCGATTTCCCCTACGAGGGCAGCATGTTCACGATCGTCGCGACCCGCGACGCGTCGCTGGTGACCGGGGGACTGCGTGGCCTCGTGTTCCGCTCCACCGATCGCGGCGCGAGCTGGACCGAGGTGGAGAAGCCGGTGACCGGCGCGATCGTCGCGAGCACGCTGCTTGCCGACGGGCGCGTGATACTGGCGACCCAGGAGGGCGGGCTGCTCGCGAGCTCCGACGACGGGGCCTCGTTCGCGCCGCTGCCCATCGAGCACCCGCAGCCGCTCAGCGACCTGATCGAGGCGCGTCCGGGAGAGCTCGTGCTGAGCGGGAGTTTCGGACTACGGGTGGTGCCCCTGGCCCCGTAGAGCCGTCCGGCTCGCGCGGGACCGTCACGGCATAATTACAAGAGGTGCATTTGCATGGCGCATGTCGAAGACAGCACGAACCTGCCCGTCATCAGCGACGTTTCGCAATTCGATCGCAACTCGGGCTCCTGGCTGGAGCGGCTGGTGTTCAACCACCGCGCGATCGTGGTGTTGCTGTGTGCCGTGGCGACGCTGGTGCTCGGCTACTACACCGTGACCCACCTGCGGCTGCAGTCCGAATTCGAGAAGATGCTGCCGAAGAACCACCCCTACGTGATGAATTACAAGGAAAACGCGGACCAGCTGCGCGGCTTCGGCAATGTGCTGCGGATCGCGATCCAGACCGAGGAGCCCACGATCTACACGCCGCACTACCTGCAGACCCTGCAGGAGGTCAACGAGTCGGTGTTCTACATTCCCGGCGTCGTGCGCGAGAAGATGAAGTCGCTGTGGACGCCGAACACCCGCTACAAGGTGGTGACCGAGGAGGGTTTCGAGGGCGATTCGGTGATACCCCCGGATTACGACGCCTCCGAGGCGTCGATCGCGGCCGTGAAGCTGAACGTCGCGCGCGCCGGGCTGGGCGGCAACCTGGTCGCCAACGACGAGCGCTCCGCGGCGCTGCTGGTCCCGCTGATGGACCGCAACCCCGAAACCGGCGAGCGCCTCGATTACGGCGCCCTGAGCGATGCGCTGGAAGAGGTGCGCGACAAGTTCCAGGCCGAGAGCGGCGGCAAGACGCAGGTCCACATCATCGGTTTCGCCAAGATCGTCGGCGACCTGATCGCGGGCCTGAAGAGCGTGGTGATGTTCTTCTTCGTCGCGGTGCTGATCGCGACCGGGCTGCTCTACTGGTACACGCGCTGCCTGCGCAGCACGATGGTGGTCATCGTGATCACGATGGGCGCCGTGGTATGGCAGCTCGGACTGCTGACGGTCCTCGGCTTCGAGCTCGACCCGTATTCGATCCTGGTCCCGTTCCTGGTGTTCGCGATCGGCGTCTCGCACGGCGCGCAGAAGCTCAACGGCATCATGCAGGACACCGGCCGCGGCTGCCACCCCTACGTGGCGGCGCGCTACACCTTCCGGCGCCTGTTCCTGGCCGGCTTCACGGCGCTGGCCTCGGACGCCGTGGGTTTCGCGGTGCTGCTGATCATCCAGATCCAGGTCATCCAGGATCTCGCGATCACCGCGACCATCGGCGTCATGGTGCTGATCTTCACCAACCTGATCCTGATACCGGTGACGCTGTCGTATGTCGGCGTGAGCAAGTCTGCCGCCGAGTACTCGCACCGCCAGCTGCTGGGCGATTCCAAGCCGCACGGCATCACGCTGTTCCTGCTGCGTTTCACCGAGCGCAAGTGGGCGATCGCATCGGTCGGATCCGCGGTGGTCGGCAGTTGCGTGGCGCTCCTGATCGCGCAGAACCTGCAGATCGGCGACCTCGACCCGGGTGCGCCCGAGCTGCGCCCCGATTCGCGCTACAACCGCGACATGCAGTTCATGATCGACCACTACTCGGTATCCAGCGACATCTTCGCGGTGATCGTGAAGACCGAGCCGGACAAGTGCACGGACCCGGAGACGCTGGCGCTCGCCGAAGAGCTCGAGTGGCGCTTCCGGCAACTGCCCGAGGTCGAGGACGTGGTCGGCATGAACACCGGCGCGCGGCGGCTGCTGGCAGGGCTCAACGAGGGCTACATCAAGTGGCAGTCGCTCAACCGCAACCAGTCATCGATCAACTACGCCGCGGTCGAGATGGTCGACATGGGCCTGGTGAATCCCGAGTGCTCGGTGTGGCCGATGCTGGTGTACCTGGCTGACCACAAGGCGAAGACGCTGCAGAACGCGGTCGATACGCTGGAGCAGTTCAACCGTGACTGGCCGAGCGACAAGGTCCAGTTCCTCGGCGCCGCCGGCAACGCGGGATTCGAGGCCGCGACGAACATCGTCGTGAAGCAGGCCAACCGCGAGATGATGTTCTACGTCTATGCGGCGGTGATCGTGCTGAGCTACATCACGTTCCGTTCGGTCGCGGGCGTGCTGTGCGCGGTGCTGCCGCTCGTGGCGACATCGATCCTGTGCGAGGCGCTGATGGTGATACTGGGCATCGGCGTCAAGGTCGCGACGCTGCCGGTGATCGCCCTCGGCGTGGGCATCGGCATCGACTATGCGCTGTACGTGCTGACGGTGGTGCTGGCGAAGACGCGCGCGGGGCTGCCGCTGCGCGATGCCTACTACGCTGCCCTGACGTTCACCGGCCGGGTCGTCGCGCTCATCGGCGTCACGCTCGCCGCCGGCGTCATCACCTGGGCCTTCTCGCCGGTGAAGTTCCAGGCCGACATGGGGATCCTGCTGGCCTTCATGTTCCTGTGGAACATGGTCGGCGCGCTGGTGCTGATGCCCTCGCTCGCGTACTTCCTGCTGCCCAAGCCCAAGGAGGCTGCGACGCATGCGTGAGATGCCGCTGCCCGACGTCGGCCTCGGGGCGATGATCCTGCGCCGGGCGGCGCTGGTGCCGGAGCTGCCGGCGATCAGTTTCGAAGGCGAGACGCTGCGTTACGCGGCCTTCGGGCAGCGTATCCGCCGCCTGGCTGGCGCGCTGCGCAAGGCGGGCGTCAACCGTGGTGACCGTGTTGCGTTCCTCGGCCACAACCACCCGGTATTCCTCGAGACGCTGTTCGCGGCAACGGCGATCGGCGCGATCTTCGTGCCGCTGAATTTCCGCCTCACCGGCCCGGAGCTGGAGTTCATCATCAACGACGCCGGGGTGCACACGCTGCTGGTCGATGACGCGCACAAGGCGGTGATCGATGCGATCCGCGGTGCGCTCTGCTGCCGTCACTACCTGGCCGCGGAGTCCGCGTGCGGGGCGTGGACAGGGCTCGAGGGCTTCGTCGCCCACGTTGTGCCGCTCGCCGCGGCCGAACGCGTCGAGGCCGACGACGTGGCGCTGATCATGTACACCTCGGGCACCACCGGGCGGCCCAAGGGCGTCATGCTCCCGCACCGCTGCTGGACGTTCCAGGCGCAGAGCATCCAGGCGCTGAACCTCATCCAGCCCGACGACGTGCACTTCCTG
>JAKJFB010000297.1 GCA_022705125.1 Pseudomonadota bacterium | reverse complement strand
GCCGCGCTCGAGCCCCAGTCGCACCAGGTCCGCGCCCGGCAGGCCGTCGGGTTCGCGCGTGGCGCGCGCGAACACCGCGGCGTTGCCGATGGCGACACCGTGCTCGTTGGCGCCCATCTCCGCGCCCCACATCCAGAACGGCCGGCTGAGCATCAGCGCGTGCGTGCGGCGCACCTGCGGGATCGTGCGCCAGGTGCAGCGCAGCGTGGCGTCCGCGGCATGCTCGCGCGCCGCGATCCAGCCGAGCACCTGCGCCTCGTTGGGGTCGCGGTCGCTGTTCTTCGCGAAGATCACGCGCTCGGGGCTGACGGTCACGAAGAGCTCGGACATGGCGGTGGTCCGTGATTGCGGGTGTGCCGGCAAAGATAGGCAAGCCGTGGAGACATTGCACGGTGAAGGACTTAGAATCCGGTGCGAACGCCAATCCCATCACAAGGAGCACGAACGATGCCGATCGAAGCCTACCACTGGAGCACCGCGGTCACGCTGCTCGCGCTGCTGGTGTATTTCTCGGTCACCGCCAAGACGGGCCAGGCACGCCTCAAGTATGGCGTGAAAGCCCCGGCCACCAGCGGCGCGCCCGAGTTCGAGCGGGCGTTCCGCATCCAGCAGAACACGCTGGAGCAGCTGATGCTGTTCCTGCCCTCGTTGTGGCTGTTCGCCGCGCTGGTGAGCGATTTGTGGGCCGGCGCGGCGGGCCTGGTGTGGGTGATCGGGCGCATTCTCTACGCGGTCGGCTATGCGCGCGCGGCGGAGAAGCGCAGCGCCGGTTTCGGCATCGCGATTCTCGCCAACCTGGTGCTGCTGATCGGCGCGCTGGTCGGCTGGTTCCTGCGCGGCTGACACGGGCATGAATTCCTTCGGCGCGGACACCGCCGTCGAGCGCCTGCAGCCGGGCAGCTATCGCGGCGCGCTCGCGAGCGGCTGGGACATCGGCGGCAACGCCAACGGCGGCTACATGCTCGCGATCGCGGCGCGCGCGATGGCGACCGAGACCGGGCGGCCCGACCCGGTCACGATCACCGCGCACTACCTCTCGCCCGGGCGCGCCGGCCCGGTCACGGTGGACGTGCGCGTGGTGAAGCAGGGCCGGCGCTTCGGCGTGGCGAGCGCGGCGATGTGCGCCGCCGGACAGCCCCTGCTGCAGGTGCTGGGCACCTTCGGCAACCTCGAGCGCTCCGATGCGGGCCTCGAGCGCATCGAGTCCGCGCCGCCCGAGCTGCCGCCGCCGGAAGAGTGCTTCGGGCACCGCGTCGAGAACGGCGCCCCGGCGCTGTTCGGCAACGTCGACCTGCGCCTGCATCCCGAGGATGCCGGCTTCGCGAGCGGCAAGCCCAGCGGGCAACTGCGCGTGCGCGGCTGGTTCCGCTTCGGCAGGGACGAGCCCATCGACACCCTCGGCCTGCTGCTCGCGGTGGACTCCTTTCCGCCGACCTCCTTCAACGCGAACCTGCCGGTGGCGTGGACGCCGACGATCGAGCTGACCACGCACCTGCGCGCGCGGCCCGCGCCGGGATGGCTGCGCGCGAGCTTCAGCTCGCGTTTCCTCAGCGGGGGATTCGTCGAGGAGGACGGCGAGGTCTGGGATTCGACCGGCCGCCTGGTGGCGCAGTCGCGCCAGCTCGCGCTGCTGCCATTGAATTGAACGACAACGGAGAGCAAACGCATGAAAACACGCGCAGCCGTCGCATTCGCCGCAGGCCAGCCGCTGGAGATCGTCGAGGTGGATCTCGAGGGACCGAAGGCCGGCGAGGTGCTGGTGGAGATCAAGGCCACCGGTGTGTGCCACACCGACGCGTTCACGCTCTCGGGCGATGATCCCGAAGGCGCTTTCCCCGCGATCCTCGGCCACGAGGGCGCCGGCGTGGTGGTGGAAGTGGGTCCCGGCGTGAAGTCGGTTGCCGTGGGCGATCACGTGATCCCGCTCTACACGCCCGAATGCCGCGAGTGCGACTACTGCCTGCACCCGAAGACGAATCTCTGCCAGGCGATCCGCTCCACGCAGGGCCAGGGCCTGATGCCCGACGGCAGCAGCCGCTTCTCGTACAAGGGGCAGAAGATCCTGCACTACATGGGTTGCTCGACCTTCTCGAACTACACCGTGCTGCCCGAGATCGCCGTGGCGAAGATCCGCAAGGACGCGCCCTTCGACAAGGTCTGCTACATCGGTTGCGGCGTGACCACCGGCGTGGGCGCGGTGGCGTTCACGATGAAGGTCGAGCCCGGCTCCACGGTCGCGGTGTTCGGCCTCGGCGGCATCGGGCTCAACGTGATCCAGGGCGCGAGGATGGTGGGTGCGACGCGCATCATCGGCGTTGACCTGAACCCGGCCAAGGTGGAGCTCGCGCGCCGCTTCGGCATGACCGACTTCGTGAACCCGAGCGAGGTGAAGGACGTCACGCAGGCGATCATCGACATGACCAACGGCGGCGTCGACTACAGCTTCGAGTGCATCGGCAACGTCAAGGTGATGCGCCAGGCGCTGGAGTGCTGCCACAAGGGCTGGGGGCAGAGCTGCATCATCGGCGTGGCCGGCGCGGGGCAGGAGATCTCGACGCGCCCGTTCCAGCTGGTCACCGGGCGCGCGTGGCGCGGCTCGGCCTTCGGCGGCGCGCGCGGGCGCACCGACGTGCCGAAGATCGTCGACTGGTACATGGACGGCAAGATCGAGATCGACCCGATGATCACGCACACGATGCCGCTGGAGGACATCAACAAGGCCTTCGACCTGATGCACGCGGGCGAGAGCATCCGCTCCGTCGTGATGTACTGAGGCCGGCGACCATGGAACAGATCGGATCGCACCGCTGTTTCGGCGGCCAGCAGCTGCGCTTCACGCATCGCTCGGAGACGCTCGACTGCGACATGGCCTTCTCGCTGTACCTGCCGCCGCAGGCCGAGTACGCGCCGGTGCCGCTGCTGCACTGGCTCTCGGGGCTGACCTGCACCGACGAGAACTTCGTGATCAAGGCGGGCGCGCAGCGCTACGCGGCCAGGCACGGCATCGCGATCCTCGCGCCCGACACCAGTCCGCGCGGCGAGCTGGTGCCGGGCGATCCGGAAGGCGGCTGGGATCTGGGCCTCGGCGCGGGCTTCTACGTCGATGCCACGCGCGAGCCGTGGCGCGGCCACTACCGCATGTACGACTACGTGAGCCGCGAGCTGCCGGCGCTGGTCAACGCGAAGTTCCCGGTGCTGGCCGAGCGCCAGGCGATCAGCGGCCACTCGATGGGCGGACACGGCGCGTTGACGATCGCGCTGAAGAACCCCGGGCAGTTCCGCAGCGTCAGCGCCTTCGCGCCGATCTGCTCGCCGACGCGCTGCCCCTGGGGCGAGAAGGCGTTCACGCACTACTTCGGCGAGGAGCGCGCCGCCTGGGAGGCGCACGACGCCTCGCTGCTGCTCGCGAAGGCCGCCGAGCAGCTGCCGACGCTGGTCGACCAGGGCGAGGCCGACGGCTTCCTCGGCGCGCAACTCAAGCCCGAGCTGCTGGTGCAGGCGGCGCAGGCCGCGGGCTATCCGCTGCGCCTGCGCATGCAACCGGGCTACGACCACAGCTACTTCTTCATCGCCTCGTTCATCGGCGAGCACATCGCGTTCCATTCGGAGCACCTGCACGATGCGCCTTGAACCCCCCGGTTGGCTGCGCGCATGAGCGCAGCGCAATGCCGCGAAGAGTTGCCGGTCACGCGCCATGGCGACTCGCGGCAGGGTCCTGAATCCGCCACCGACCCGATCGCGCTCGAGACGCCCGTCGCGCTCAGCTACAACGGCCTCTCGCACGTCGTGATGATGATGACGCCGGCGGACCTCGAGGATTTCGCGATCGGATTCAGCCTGTCGGAGGGCATCGTCGAGCGCGCCGCGCAGATCTACGACATTGCGACGACAACGCACGCGCAAGGGCTGGAGGTCGCGATCACGCTCGGCAACGAGCGCTTGCAGCAGCTCAAGGACCGGCGGCGCAACCTGGCGGGGCGCACCGGCTGCGGGCTGTGCGGCGCCGAGTCGCTGGAACAGGCGCTGCGCCCGGTGCCGAGGCTCGCGTGTGACACGGTGATCGCCACGGGCGCGATCCAGCGCGCGCTCGCGAAGTTCCAGGGCGTCGACCGGCGGCTGCAGCTGGTCGGCACCGTGCCGGTCGCCGGTACCGAGGTCGCGATCATCGACGACTACGGCCATCACCCGACCGAGATCGCCGCG
>JAKJFB010000296.1 GCA_022705125.1 Pseudomonadota bacterium | reverse complement strand
CGCGATCGAGCAGATCGATGCGCGCGGGCGCACGATGACCGTGCAGGCCGGGGCCACGCTGCAGGCGGTGCATGAGGCGGCCGAGGCCGAGGGCCTGATCATGCCGCTCGACCTGGGCGCACGCGGCACGGCAACCATTGGCGGCAACATCGCCACCAACGCGGGCGGCAACCAGGTGATCCGCTACGGCATGATGCGCGAGCAGGTGCTCGGGCTCGAGGTCGTGCTGGCCGACGGTACCGTGATGTCGTCGCTGAACCAGGTGCTGAAGAACAACACCGGCTACGACCTCAAGCAGCTGTTCATCGGCAGTGAAGGCACGCTCGGCGTGATCACACGCGCCGTGCTGCGCTTGCGCCCCCTGATGCCGGCGCGCAATTCCGCGCTGGTCGCCACCGACTCGCTGGAACACCTGGTCGCGCTGCTGACGTTCATCGAGCGCGAGCTCGGAGGGCGCATGAGTGCCTTCGAGGCCATGTGGAACAATTTCTACCGCATCGCCAGCCGCGGACCCCACCTCGGCCAGCCGCCGATCGCCGACAGCTACCCGTTCTACGTGCTGATCGAGTCCGCGGGTGCGGACCTGGAGGCCGAGGCCGCGCATTTCCTCGACGCGCTGGCGCGCGCCACCGATCTCGGACTGGTGCAGGACGCCGTGCTGGCGCAGAGCGAGAAGGAACGCGCGGCGTTCTGGGCGATCCGCGACAATATCGAGAGCCTGGCCGTGCTGTGGCCGCTGGCGATCTTCGATATCAGCCTGCCGCTGGCGACGATGGAGGATTACCTCGAACGCACCGGCGCGCGGCTGGAACAACGGCTTGGCGAACTGCGCTGGGTCACCTTCGGGCATCTGGGCGACAGCAACCTGCACCTGGCCATCGCGCTGGGCGGCGACGATCCGGCCCTGCGCCACGCGGTGGAGGAAATCGTCTACGCCGGGCTGGCGGGAATCGGCGGCTCGGTGTCCGCGGAACACGGCATCGGGCTGGAGAAGCGTGAATTCCTGCACTGTTCGCGCTCGGCCACGGAGATCGAGCTGATGAAAACGCTCAAGCGCGCGCTGGACCCGCGCAACATCCTCAACCCGGAACGGATCTTCCGCCTTTGAGCGGTTCGACAGGTGCCGCCGCCGGGAGATCCTTGTCATCGGTCGCGGCAGCCCGCCGATCCGGGCGGCAGCGCCGCTCCCCGGTAGCCTCTGCCTGCGCGCGCGCGCGGCGCTGCACCTTGCGCTCGTCGAGGGCGTCCTCGATACGCTGGACCATGTCGCTGGTCAGTTTGATCTTTCGCATCGTCATTGCTTGCCCGCCACGGAACGTCGGGTCCCGCGTATCCGGCACCGTGTCCCGCGCATTGGCGTGACGGTCACACGGCTAGTTTCTGGGTAGCACAAGCATAGACCGGGGTGGGCAATTTATCGAATCACGCCAGACGTCGGCGGGGCGGAACGAGCCCGCGGCCGGGCGACCGCGGGCGGCATCGGGACCTGTCAGCTCTTGGCGGCGGGCTTGGCGGCAGCGCGCGCTGCACGTTCGCGCTCGACCAGGAAATCGGCCACTTTCAGCATCTCGGCCGGCGAACCCGCCGTCCTGCCGGAGATGCGGTAGGTACCGTTGACGACCAGCTCGGGCGTGCCGGTGATGCCGTAGCTGCGCGCGCGCGCATCGGCCTGCTTAACGCTGCTCTCGACGGCAAAGGCATTGAACATCTTGCGGAAATCGGCTTCCTTCACGCCGTGGGCGGCAAAAAAGGCAGCCAGCTCGTCCTCGTTGTCGAGCTTCTTGCGCTCCTCGTTCAGCGCGGCGAACAGCGGCCCGTGCAGCTTCCCGAGCACGCCGAGCGCCTGCGCTGCATAGAAGGCCTGGGCATGCACCGCCATGGTCTGGTTCCACATCGCCGGCGAGCGCTGGAAGTCGACATCGGGCTTCTGCGCCTTTTTCCAGTCGTTGACCAGCGGTTCGAGATGGAAACAGTGGATGCAGCCGTACCAGAACACTTCCGTCACCTCGATCCGCGAGGGATCGGCGGTGCGCACGGGCTGGGCCAGGCGCACGTAGTGGGTGCCCTCGACGTATTTCGGTGCAGCCTCCTGCGCCGCCAGCGCGAAGGGCATCGACAGCAACAGCACGGCCAAGGCAAAGATCCGCTTCATTCGCTCAGTCTCCTGTCCAGATGGGATTGTTCACCCGGTACCGAGATCGGACCGGGCGTGACGGGATTGGTTTCCGGGCGATCCTGGAAGCACGCTCGAACAGGTATTTTTACCTGTTCGAGCGCGGCACGTGCCGGTGTCAGTGCAGGCCGGAAGCGTAGCTCGATACCGCGTCGAGCTCCTTGTCACTGAGTCGCGACGCGACGTCCCGCATGATGCGGGTGTCGCCGTCGTTGGTGCGCTCGTCATTGCGGAACGCGCGCAACTGCGCAGCGATGTAGTCCGCATGCTGGCCGCTCAGCGCGGGGAATCTCGCGGGGCCGTTGCCGGCCCCGGTCGGGGAATGGCAGGCCGCGCAGGCCGCCACGCCCTTCTCGCGGATGCCGGCACGGAAGACGCTCTCGCCCAGCTCGACCAGTTCCTCCTTGGCCACGCCCGGCGTCGCGGCCTGCGCCGCGTAATATGCGGCGATATCCGCGAGATCCTGCTCGCTCATGGCGTCGAGCTGACCGGCCATCGTGGGAACGCTGCGCGCGCCGCTCTTGATGTCCTTCAGCTGCTTCAGCAAATAGCTCTCATGCTGCCCGGCAAGCTTCGGGAACGTCGGCGCCAGACTGTTGCCGTCGGCGCCATGGCAGGCGCCGCAGGCAACCGACAGGGCCTTGCCGGCCTCCGCGTTGCCCGCGGCAAGCACATTGCCCGCCAGCGCGCACACGGCAACTACCACAGCGATTCTCTTGATCACGATATCGGTCCTTTATGGTCGATGGGAGCGCGGCAACCGGCCTCAGCCGGCGGGCTTCATCATGTGCTCGATGAGCGCCTTGTACTCGCCGTCGGTGCAGTCCATGCACATGGCCTTCGGCGGCATCGCGTTCAGGCCGTTCTTCACGCTCGCGAGCAGGCCATCCAGCCCGCCCTTGGCGTCGAAACGCAGCTTCCACGCGGCCGCATCGCCGTGCTTCGGCGCGCCGGCAACGCCAGCTTCATGACATACACCACAGGTCTTGGGGTAGAGCTCATCCACGCTACGATCGGCATAGGCCAGCGAGGAAGCCATAAGGAGGGCAGCAACCGCGAAATTCTTCATCGTCGACTCCTGGGTCAGGGTGCGGGATCGCTCCTCGCCGGCGGGCAGCACGCTGCGTGCTAGACTGGCCGGGTTCGGGGCGGCGGCAGTATAGCAAAGCGGCTTTCCATCAGAAAACGTGAGGAATAGGATTTTGTCGAGTGCTCCGGAGCCTCAGGATTATCGCAATGCAACCTTCATCCTGAGTGCGGCGAAGCTCGGACAGTGCCCGGCCGACGTGGGCGTCGAGGTTGCTTTCGCGGGCCGCTCCAACGCAGGCAAGTCTAGCGCGATCAATGCGATCTGCGACCACAACAAGCTGGCGCGCGCGAGCAAGACCCCCGGGCGCACGCAGCAGATCAATTTTTTCGCCCTCGCCGAGGACAAGCGTCTCGTGGACCTCCCCGGCTACGGCTTCGCGCGGGTTCCGCTGGAAATACGCCTGCAGTGGACCAAGCTGGTCGAGAACTACCTCGGCAAGCGTCGCTCGCTGGCCGGCATCGTGCTGCTTATGGACGTGCGCCATCCGCTCAAGGACCAGGATCGCGATCTGATCGGATGGGCCGCCGCGCTCGGCATCCCGCTGCACGTGCTGCTCACCAAGGCCGACAAGCTCTCGCGCGGGCCGGGCAAGTCCACCCTGCTCGCGGTGCGCCGCGAGCTCGCCTCCATCCCAGCGACCACGGTGCAGCTGTTTTCCGCCCTCAGCGGCGAGGGGATCGACGAGGCGCGCAAGGTGCTGGACCAGTGGTACACCACGCCGCGTGCGGCCGACATCGCCTAGCAGACTGGCGCTTCTTGCGGTCAGCCGTATAGCCGCCCTCTTCTCGTTTCCGTCACATTTCGATTTAGCTCCGACCCGGCGAGGCGAGGGGCGGGCCCGTGCCGCTCGCGGCCGCCACCCGCACATCCATGTGCGGATGGCTACGCGTGTTGCCGAAATCGCTCCCGGCGATTTCGGCATCCACATGTCCGCTCGCGGC
>JAKJFB010000295.1 GCA_022705125.1 Pseudomonadota bacterium | reverse complement strand
TGCTCGTAACCGGCGAGGTAGGCCCAGAGCTTTTCCGGATCGCTGCTGTCGATGGAGCTGAAGGGCACGGTCTTGCCGGCCTTGTCGGCGCCGTCGGCGAACACCACCACGCGGTGCAGGTTGTCGCCGTTGGGCATCGAGGTCCACTCGTAACCGACGATGGCCGTGAAGCGGCCGGGCTCGTTGAAGCGCTCGGCGTTGGTCACCACCTCCTGCCAGGTCGAGTTCCTGAACTCGGCGCTGCCGATCACGTCCTTGTTGGCGAAGTTGGCCGTACCCCACTCCATCAGCATCTGCGCGTTGGCGCGCCCGCCCCTGGCGATGATGTCGGCCCAGCGCCTGCCGGTCTCGGTGGCGAGCAGGTTGGGGTCGCCCGCGCGCAGGTGCGGGAACAGCCCGAGGTATTCGCTGTGGTCCGCGACCACCAGGAAATCGAGCGGCCGCGCCAGCCGCAGCGCCATGCCGTTGTGCGCCGTCACGGTCTCGCCGCGCGCGAAGCGGTAGGCGTCCTGCGGGCCGACATCGCGGTTGCCGAAGCTGCCGGCGTCGGCCGACATGTTGGTGTGCAGGTGCGTGTCGCCCCAGAGCAGGCGCTCGGGGAAGCTGCGCCCGGCATAGGGGGAATAGCTGGATTGCTCCGCGGCCGACGTTTCGGTGGCAACGGCGCAGGCAAGAGCCAGCGCCGCGAGGCGCGCGGTATTCCTGTTCATGCCGATCTCCTGCAGTGTTTTTTTTATGCGTTCCTGACCACCGTCACCGGCACGGTCGCCAGCTTGATCACCTCGGTCGCGACCGAACCCATCACCGCGTGGCGCAGGCCGGTGCGCCCGTGCGTGCCGATCACGATCAGGTCGAAGTGCATCTCGGCGGCGTAGCGGGTGACGGTCGGCGCGATGTGGCCCACCGCGATATGAGTGGTGCAGGGCTGCCCGGCCGCCTCGAGCGCGGCGCTCGCGGCCTGGAGCTGCGCGAGGCCCTCGTCGCGGTAGTACTCCTCGATCGCCTCGCGCGCGATGAACTGCTTCACATGACCCGATTCGAGCGGCATCTGCACGTTCAGCAGGTGCGCCTCGATGTCGCAATGCGCATCGCGCAGGCGCAGCACGTGCTCCACCGCTCGCAGGGAATACTCGGAGCCGTCGACGGCTACCAGGATGCGCAGGCTCATGCAGGTACTCTCCGCGGGTTCAGGCGTTGCGATCACGGGACGCTTCGAGCGGGATCTCGCGGATCGGCTCCAACCCGGCAGGCTTGCTCCGCCGTCCGAGCCAGGTGCCCAGCGCCACCACGAACAGCGCGCCCGCGGCGGCACTCGCGTAATGCAGCCAGCCCGGCGCGCCCTCGAGATACGGCTTGACGGTGACGTCGGTGACCAGCATCTCGCCGGCGATCCAGCCGAGCAGCGCCGCACCGAGCGTGATCACCACCGGGAAACGGTCCATCAGGCGCAGCACGAACTGGCTGCCCCAGACGATGATCGGGATGCTGATCAGGATGCCGAAGACCACCAGTGCCATGCTGCCCTTGGCGGCGCCGGCCACGGCGATCACGTTGTCGAGGCTCATCACGGCATCGGCCACGATGATGGTCTTGATCGCGCCCATCAGCGTGCTGCTGCCCGCGACGTTGGCGTGCCCGTCCTCGTCCTCGGGAGTCAGCAGCTTGACGCCGATCCACAGCAGCAGCAGCGCCCCGACCACCTTCAGCAGCGGCAGCGCCAGCAACTGCAGCGCGAAGAAGATCAGCACCACGCGCAACCCGATCGCGCCGGCCACGCCCCAGAAGATGCCCTTGCGCCGCTGCTCCTCGGGGAGCTTGCGGCAGGCGAGCGCGATCACGACGGCATTGTCGCCGCCGAGCAGGATGTCGATCAGGATGATCTGGCCTACCGACAGCCAGAACGTGGGGTCGAACAAGAACTCCGGCATCTGTCACCCGTCGCATGCGGAACACGGTCGACGCCGGCCGGCGTCACGAGCCGCGCAGGATAGAGGGACTCGCAAGGCAAGTCCACCGCCCGCTCAGGCGGGCGCGGCCGGCGTGGACGCGGGCACATAGAGAACCTGCAGGTCGTACAGCAGCGCGGGCCGCTCCTGCCCCACCACGTGGATCGCGACTTCGCTGGTGAGCAGCGTGCCGCGCCGGTGCGCCTGCACGTCCTTCAGGCGCTGACGCAGGTGGACGCTGGAGCCCACCGTGACCGGCGACAGGAAGCGCAGCCCGCCGGAACCGTAATTCGCGGCGCTGCCGACATTCAGCAGTTCGAATGACGGCGGCGCGCGCAGGCTCGGCATCAGCGAGAGCAGCAGGAAGCCGTGCACGATCGGCGCACCGAAGGGGCTCTCGCGGCGCGCGCGCTCGACATCGACGTGTATCCACTGCCGGTCACCGGTGAGCTCGGCGAAGCGATTCACCATGTCCTGCGTGATCACGAGCGCTTCGGACCAGTCGCCGAAGTTCTCGCTCAACATGGCGCGCAGTGCATCGATGTCGCGCACGTCGATCTGGCGGGGAGAGGCACCGGGCATGACCATGTCCTGCATTGGATGTGTGAGCAGATGATAGGATCGGCATCACGCGGCGCCAATCGAGGCGCGCCGGCTTTGCCAACGGAAACCTGACCATGTACCGCACACTGCTCGTCGAACGCCGCGACCGGGTCGCCGTCATCACGCTTGACCGGCCCGATCAGCTCAATGCCTACACCGTGCAGATGGGCGAGGACCTGGTGCATGCCTTCGATGCGCTGCGCGCCGACGACTCGGTGCACGTCGCGGTGCTCACGGGCGCCGGGCGCGCGTTCTGCGCGGGCCTGGACCTGAATGCGCTGCGCGAGACGCCGGAGCCGGCACTGCCGGCGCTGGGCGAGGAACGCCTGATCCGCAGCTTCGGCGCCGAGCTGTTCAACTACCCGAAACCCGTCATCGCGGCCATCAATGGCGCGGCCGCGGGCATCGGCGTCACGATGACCCTGCCCTGCGACATCCGCATCGCCGCGGCCGGCGCGAAGCTCGCCTTTCCGTTCGCGAAGCTCGGCATCGTGCCCGGCCTGGGCAGCTCCTTCCTGCTGCCCCGCCTGCTCGGCCCCGGACAGGCCAAGATCCTCGCGTTGACGGGCCAGACCATCAGCGCCGAGGAAGCGCAGGCCATCGGCCTGGTGGATCGCGTCGTGGCGCCGGAATCGCTGCTCGCCGAGACACTGGAACTCGCCCGGGCGATCGCGGCGAACTCGCCGCAGATCGTCGGGCTGATCAAGGAAGCCCTGAACGCGGGCGCCACCGCCACTTCGATAGACGCCGCGCTGGCCTTCGAGCATGCGCAGAACGCGCGCCGGAGCAAGATCCTCTCCTGAACGACGAACCATCGGGCTGGGGTATCGCCTCGCCGCCGCCCTCAACCCAGCGCGCCGCTTTGCCGCAGCGCCGCGAGTTGCTCCTCGCTGTAACCCAGCAGCTCGCGCAGCACGCTGTCGTTGTGCTGGCCGGCGCGCGGCGCGGGCGCGGGCGGGGGCAGTTCCTCGCCGACGAAATGCACCGGAAACGGCAGCATGTCCGCCACGTGTTCGCTGGCCGGCAGCCAGGGAAAGCGCGCCTGGAAGTGCGGGTCGGCGGCGATGGAGCGCGGCGTGTTGAGCGGCGCGATCGCGGTATTCCACTGCACCGCGAACGCCATCCAGTCCTGCGTGGTCCTGGTGGCGAAGATATCGCGCAATATCGCCTGCAGCTCGCGATTGCCGGTGGCGTGATCGCCGTAGCGCTTGCCCGGCCAGCGCTCGAAGAGGTCCAGCCGCCCGACTCCGGTGCAGAAGTTCTTCCAGAACTCCTGCTCCGAGGCCATGAACAGGATGTGTCCGTCGCGCGATGCGTAGTACTGGTAACGCACGCCCTTTTCCATCCCGGCCGTACCCGGGGCACGACGCACGTAATCATCGGTCTGGTTGCCCGTGACTTCGGATTGCGGGCGCTCGTAGGCCTTCCAGGTCTCGATGCGCAGCCAGTCCATGTAGGCGGCCGCATCGCTCTGCCCGAGTTCGAGGAAGGCGCCCGTGCCGGTGGCGCGCGCGCGCAGCAGCGCCGCGCAGATCGACAGCGCCGCGATGAGCGGACCGGCGTGCATGCCGATCGAGGGGTGCTCGGGAATGAAGCAGAAACCCTCGGCGTCGACACCCGGCTTCACCAGGCCGGCCCAGCTGTCGAAGGCCACGCCGTGTGCCGGCGCAT
>JAKJFB010000294.1 GCA_022705125.1 Pseudomonadota bacterium | reverse complement strand
ACGCACCAGGGCTGGCAGGAAGTGGACTACCTCGTGAACCAGACCAACCTCTTCGCAAACCTCGACCTCGGCGGCCGCACGCACGAGTTCATTCTCGGCATGGAGCTCTCCGACCACGAGGTGCTGAACGGGATCTACAGCGTCGCGAACTCGGGCCAGAACTGCATCACGGGCACCGGCACGGCGCTGAACGCGTGGTGCATCAGGGACGCCTCGGGCCAGGTCGTGGCCGGCATCGACCGCCTCATGAACCGCCGGATCAGCACCGGCCCCTGGGACCAGGACTGGCAGGCCAGGACCGTCTCCACGTACCTCATGGATACCGTGGACCTGAGCAAAGACGTCACCCTGTTCGCGGGCCTGCGCTACGACGACACCGAGATCGACCTGCGCACGCAGAACGCCCAGCAGCAGGCGATCACCGGCGACTACAGCTCCTCCGACGGCAAGTGGAACGGCCACGCCGGCATCACCTGGGAGTTCCGCCCGGATGCCAACGTCTACCTGAGCTACGCCACCGCGGCCGACCTCAACGGCGGCGAGTCGGACGTGGGCACCAGCGGCGGCTATGGCGGACTCGTCACCTACAATGGCCAGGCGGCCGGTGCCGAGCCCGAATCGACCGAGAGCATCGAACTCGGCACCAAGTGGAACCTCTTCGACGGGCAGCTGCTGCTCACGGCCGCGCTGTTCCAGATCACGAAGACCGACGTGATGGAGGGCGCGGACTACGGTTCGGCCGGCACCTTCAATACCGGCGAGAACGAGGTGCGGGGCTTCGAGTTCGGCGCCAGCGGCAACATCACCGACAAGCTGAGCGCGCAGGCGGGCTTCACCACGATGGACGCCGAGGTGACCGAATCCTTCAACCCGGCCAACGAGGGCAGGACCCTCAGCAACTTCGCCGACGACACCGCCTTCGCCCAGCTGCGCTACCGGCTGAGCGACAAGCTCGCGATCGGCGGTGCGTTGAAGTACGAGAGCAAGAAATACGCGGGCCAGCCGGACAGCGCCGCTGCCTTCAACCCGACCACCGGCCAGTACAGCCAGCCGGTCCCCTCGTACACCGTGTACGATCTGTTCGCGACCTGGGAATTCACCGAGACGCTGGATGCGCGCCTGAACGTGGGCAATGTCACCGACGAGGAGTATTACCTTGCGGCGTACCGCTCGGGCTCGTTCCTGTACTACGGTGATGCGCGCAATGTCCGCCTCACGGTGAACTACGTGTTCTGAGGGAGAAGCCGATGCTGCTCGTCATGGAAAACGTGCTGGGCGCCGACGAGGTGCGGGAGTTCCGCGCCGCGCTCGCCGAGGCGCCGTGGATCGACGGCCGCGCCAGCGCCGGCACGCTGTCGGCATCCGTGAAGGACAACCTGCAACTCGACGATCGCTGCGCGGTGGCACAGCGTCTGGGCAGCCGGATCCTGTCGCTGCTGGGCCGCCACCCGCTGTTCATCTCGGCCGCGCTGCCGAACCGCTTCTTCCCGCCGCGCTTCAACCGTTACGCCGGCGGCGGGCACTACGGCGCGCACGTCGACGGCGCGCTGATGTATTCGGACGCGCTGCCACAGGCGGTGCGCAGTGACCTCTCCGCCACGCTGTTCCTCACCGATCCGGCCGATTACGACGGTGGCGAACTGGCGATCGAGACCCCCTTCGGCGCGCAGGAGGTGAAGCTCGCCGCGGGCGATATGGTGCTCTACCCCTCGAGCAGCCTGCACCGCGTGATGCCGGTGACGCGCGGCACGCGCACCTCGGCCATCCTGTGGCTGCAGAGCATGGTGCGCGACGCCGCGCAGCGCACGCTGCTGTTCGATCTCGACCAGTCGATACAGTCGCTGAGCGGCGGGCGCGATCCCGCCGACCCCGACCTGCTGCGCCTCACCGGCGTCTATCACAACCTGTTGCGCGCCTGGGCCGAGACCTGAAAGGCCGGATTCGACCGCAAGACCCGGAGTTTCGCGCCGCCGCGATGCCGCCACACTGCGCGCACGATATGCTTGGCAACGCAGGAGACTCCCATGGCAACCGCACAGCAGAGAGCAGAGGCCACCGTCGCCGATCCGCGCTGGGCCGCGGTGGCGGCGCGCGACCCGGCCGCGGACGGCCGCTTCGTCTACTCGGTGCGCAGCACCGGCGTGTACTGTCGCCCCTCGTGCCCCTCACGCCGCGCGCGGCCGGAAAACGTCGCGTTCCACGCGACGCCGGCCGACGCCGAGCGCGCGGGCTTCAGGCCCTGCAGGCGCTGCCATCCCGGGCGTGCGCTGCCGGCCAACCCGCACGCGAGGCTCGTGGCCGGGCTGTGCCGCCTGATCGAGGGCGCCCAGCGCGCGCCCACGCTCGCCGAGCTCGCGCAGCGCGCCGGCCTGAGCCCGTTTCACCTGCACCGCGTGTTCAAGGCGGTGACCGGCCTCACGCCCGCGGCCTGGGCCAGGGCACAGCGTGCGCGCCGCGTGCAGCATGAGCTGGGACGCGCCGGCAGTGTGACCGCGGCCATCTACGACGCCGGCTACAACTCCAGCGGCCGCTTCTACGAGGATGCGGGCGCCGTGCTCGGGATGACGCCACGCGCCTGGCGCGCCGGCGGTGTGGCCACCGAGATCCGCTTCGCGGTGGGCGAGTGCTCCCTCGGCTCGATCCTGGTTGCGCAGAGCGCGCGCGGCGTGTGCGCGATCCTGCTCGGCGACGACCCCGATGCGCTGCTCGCGCAACTGCAGCAGCGGTTTCCCTCGGCGCAACTCATCGGCGGCGATGCGGTCTTCGAAACCCTCGTGGCCCGGGTCGTCGGTTTCGTCGAAGCACCCCGGCTGGGGCTGGACCTGCCGCTCGACATGCGCGGTACCGCCTTCCAGCAGCGCGTGTGGCAGGCGCTGCAAAAGATTCCGCCCGGCGAGACGTTGAGCTACGCCGAGCTCGCGCACCGCATCGGCGCACCGCGCGCGGTGCGGGCCGTGGCCGGGGCCTGCGCGGCCAACCCGCTCGCAGTGGCGATTCCCTGCCACCGCGTGGTGCGCCGCGACGGCGGTCTCGCCGGTTATCGCTGGGGCATCGAGCGCAAGCGCGCGCTGCTCGAACGCGAGGCAAAGGATTGAAGCAGGCACGACTCGCGTTCCGGCTGGCGCTGCCGGCAGCGTATCGCGCCGCGGATTTCCTCGCCTTCCATCGCCGCGACACCGCCGCGACCGCCGAACGCGTAGCCGGCAACACACTCCTGAAAGGAATCGTGTGGGCCGGGCGGCCGGCCTGCCTCGGGGTGCGCTTCGGCGCGCGGCAGGCCGCGGTGGAACTGCTGGTGGACGGAGCGGACTCGGTGGCGGATGCCGACGCCGCGCGACGCATGGCGCGGCGCATGCTCGGCCTGCCGCAGGCCGTGGACGATTTCGAGGCCCGTTATGGCGCGCACCCCGAGCTCGGCCCGCTGATCGCGGCCAATCCCGGCCTGCGCGTGCCGTTGCTGGCCACGCCGTTCGAGGCGATGGTGTGGGCCGTGACCGGACAGCAGATCAGCGTGGCCGCGGCCACCGCGGTGCGCCGCCGGCTCATCGAGGCCACCGGCATCCGCCACTCGGTCGGCCTGTTGTGCCATCCCGATCCCGCGCGGCTGGCGCGCATGGGGGAAACGCAATTGCGCGCCGCCGGGCTGTCGCAGGCCAAGGCAGCCACCGTTAACCTGCTGAGCCGTGGCGCTGCCGATGGCACCCTGCCATTCGAGGCCTGGGCCGACGCACCGCCCGTCGCGGAGATCCGCGCACGCCTCGCGGCGATCCGCGGCATCGGCCCGTGGACCATCGAGTACACGCTGCTGCGCGGCTTCGGCCATCTCGACGGCTCGCTGCACGGCGACGTGGCGGTGCGGCGCAAGTTGCAACTGCTGCTGGGCCGGGAAGAAAAAATCTCCGCGGCAGAGACCGGGCGCTGGCTGGCGCAGTTCACGCCGTGGCGCGCGCTGGTGGCCGCGCACCTCTGGGCCTGGCACCCGTAGGCCCGCATTCATGCGGGCAAGGTTCGGTTTCAGCCGAACCCGGAATGCACATCAGCCGTTGTAGACCAGCCCGTTGCCCTCGCGATACCGGCGCATGACTTCAGACGCCTCCGCGGCGAGCAGGCCGTGTTCGAGCGCGATGCCCTGCGCTTCCAGGTAACGCCAGGACTCGGGAAACACCGGCCCCTCGTCGAAGCCGAGCGCCATCGCGTCCTCGCGCCCGGCCGCGCAGACGATGCGCCGCACGC
>JAKJFB010000293.1 GCA_022705125.1 Pseudomonadota bacterium | reverse complement strand
CGCTGCCCGAGCCCGACCGCCGCTTCGATGCCGGCGTGCCCGGACGCAAGCGAGCGCAGATCGAAGCTTTTGCCGCGCGTCTGCCCGCCACCGGCCTGCCACTGCTCGAGTGGTGTGCAGGCAAGGGCCACCTCGGCCGCCGCCTGGCGCTCGCCGATGGCGTGCCGGTGCGTTCGCTGGAGATCGACCCGGCCCTGTGCGCGGATGCGGAGCGGCTCGCCGAGCGCAGCCGCTTGCCGCAGCGCGTGGTGTGCGCGGACGCGCTCGATCCCGCCTCCCGCCCTCACCTGCACGGCCATGCGGTGCTCGCGCTGCACGCCTGCGGGGAGCTGCATCGCAGCCTGGTACGCAGCGCCGACCGCGACGACGCGGCCGCCTACGCCATCGCCCCGTGCTGCTACCACCGCGGCGCCAACGGCGGCTATCGGGCACTCGGACGCGACGCCAGCCTCGAGCTCGATGCCGCAACCCTGCGCCTGGCGGTGACCGAGACCGTCACCGCGCCGCGGCGCATCCAGCACAGGCTGGCCCGCGACCAGGCCTGGAAGCTGGGCTTCATCGCGCTGCGCCAGACCGCCGAGGGCGGCCCCGTGCCCCACTTCCGCCCGGTGCCACCAGCCTGGCTGAACGGCAGCTTCGAGGACTTCTGCCGCCGCCTCGCCGAGCGCGAGGGCCTGCGCCTGCCGCCTGCGCTGGACTGGGCGGAATGGGAGGCCGTCGGCGAGCGCCGGCGCGACGAGGTGCGCCGCCTGGAGCTGGTGCGTCATGCCTTCCGGCGCGCGCTCGAGGTGTGGCTCGCGCTCGACCTCGTGCTCGGCTTCGAGGCGCGCGGCTTCACGGCGAGGATCGGCACCTTCTGCGAGCGCACGCTGACGCCGCGCAACCTGCTGGTCCTCGCCAGCCGGCGCGGCGCGGGGACGCTTCAGCCGTAGCGCCGCGATCGCGCTCGCCGAGGCCGGCGCCGATGCTGCCGTACAGGTCGCCCTCGACGCATCGCGCCCGCGGCAGCTCGGCCGCGATGCGCGCGCGCAGCTGCGGCACGCCGCTCGCACCGCCGGTGAAATAGAGCGTGTCGATGCGCTCCCGGTCGACACCGGAGGCCGCGAGCAGGCCGGCCACGCAGCCGCCGACGCGCTCGACCAGCCCCTGCGTCGCCGCGGTAAAGGCCGCGCGCGAAAGCTCGAGCACCAGCCCGGGCTCGATGCGGTCGAGCACCACCTGCGTGCGCTCCGCCGCGGACAGCGCGATCTTGGCCTCCTCGACCTGCATCGCGAGCCAATGCCCCTCGCGCAGGTTGATCAGCCGGCACAGGCGATCGAGCTCGGTACGCGCGAGCGCATCGCGGTAGACCTGCTGCAGGTCGGCCCAGACCTGACGGGTGTAGGCGAAATTGATCGTGTGCCAGGCGGCGAGCTGGAAATACACGCTCGCCGGCATCGTGGCCCCGTTGCGCAGGCGGCTGCGGTAGCCGAGCACCGGCATCACGCAGTCCAGGCTCAGGACGCGGTCGAAATCGGTGCCGCCGATGTGGATGCCCGCGTTGCCGAGCAGATCCTCGCGGCGCTCGACGGCGCGGGCGCGCTGCGGCGACAGGCGGACGATGGAGAAGTCGGCCGTGCCACCGCCGATGTCGGCGATCAGCACCAGCTCCTCGCGGCTCAGGGTGCGCTCGTAGTGCAGCGCGGCGCCGATCGGCTCGAACTGGAAGCCGATCTCGCGAAAGCCCACCTGGCGCGCGATGGCCTCGAGCGTGTCCTGGGCCTTGCGGTCGGCGGTCTCGTCCTCATCGACGAAGTGCACCGGGCGGCCGAACACCGCATGGTCGAAGGTGCGCCCCGTCGCACGCTCGGCGCGTGCCTTGAGTTCGCCGATGAAGCTCGCGAGCAGCTCGCGGAAGCCGAGCGCGCGGCCATTCACCTCGGTCTGCCCGTCGATCAGGCTGGTGCCGAGCAGGCTCTTCAGCGCGCGCATCAGCCGCCCTTCGTAGCCCTCGAGGTATTCGGCGAGCGCCGCACGGCCGAACTGGATCGAATCCTCGTCGGCGTTGAAGAACACCGCCGACGGCAGCGTCGCGCGGCCGTCCTCGAGCGGGACGAGGATGGGCGCGTCGGGGCGCAGCCAGCCGACGGTGGAGTTGGAAGTGCCGAAGTCGATGCCGCAGGCGCGGGGAGGCTGGGTCATGGGGTCGCTCGCGGAACGGGATGCACTCGGCGCGCACAAACGGAAAGGTCGCGATTATGCGTCCCGCGCGGCCCGACTGCGAGCGCTCGCGCGGCACGATCTCGCAGGCACCGGCCACGACGATCGCCCGCCCTCGCCGTGCTTCGGGCTAACATCGCCCCGATCCATCACACGAGCACGGCACCATGAACTCCAAGGACACCACGCCCCCCGCCAGCACCTTCTCCACCCCGATCGACGACCGCTATTTCGAGGACTACGTCCCCGGCGCGGTGCATCGCTTCGGCGAGATGCGCGTCACCGCGCAGGAGATCATCGAGTTCGCGCACCGCTACGACCCGCAGGATTTCCACACCGACCCCGCGAAGGCCGCGGATACGCAGTTCGGCGGTCTGATCGCCAGCGGCTGGATGACCTGCGGGATGATGATGCGGATGTACTCGGAGCATTACCTCACCCACAACGCCAGCCTGGCCTCGCCCGGCATCGACGAGCTGCGCTGGCTCGAGCCGGTGCGTCCGGACGACGTGCTGAGCACGCGGGTCACCATCGTGGAGGCGCGGCGTTCGGCCTCCAAGCCCGACCGTGGCCTGGTGCGCTCGAAGATCGAGGTGCTCAACCAGCACGACAGGGTGGTCCTGAGCATGCTCGCGATGAATCTGATCGGCTGCCGCACCCCCGCCGCGGCCTGAGCTGCGCGGACACAGCGCGGCGGATGCGGACACCGATGGGAGCGGGCGAGCCCCGCGCCCGGCCGCTCACCCGTGCCTGTTCGCTCACCCTTCACGTGCAGCCGCCAGGCACTTGGGCAGTTGCGCCTTCGAGGCGCGCTGGATGCGACACAGCAGCTCCACCGACACCTGCGCGACCCGGTGGCGCTGGCGCAGCTCCTCTTCCAGGCGCAGCAGCAGGCTGGCCGCCATCTCGGCGTCGGCGAGCGCACGGTGGAAGCGGCCGGCGACCGGCAGCCTGGCGTACTCCACCAGTGCGCCGAGCCTGTGGCTGGGGGCAAGCGGAAACAGGCGGCGCGACAGCAGCAGCGAACACACGAAGTCCTGCTTGCGCGCGCGCTCGATGCGAGCGAGCTCGGCATCCCAGAACTTCGCATCGAATGCGGCGTTATGGGCGACCATGGGGATGCCGCCGATGAAGTCCGCGACCTCGCGCATCACCTGCGCCGCAGTCGGGGCGCTGCGGATCATCGCGTTGGAGATCCCGGTCAGGGATTCGATATGGGCCGGGATGCGCACGCCCGCGTTCATCAGGCTCTGGTAGCGATCCACCACCCGGCCGTCCCGCACGATCACCGCGGCGATCTCGGTCGCGCGGTCGCCCTGCGCAGGCGACAGCCCCGTGGTCTCGAAGTCGATCACCGCCACCGCTTCCATGCCTGCACCCCCCCGTCTATTGCGGCCACGCCTGCAGGCGGCAGACGTCGCAATCATCCCAGGGCAGGCAGTCGCACACCCGCGGCAACGCGACGAAGCGGCTGCCGACCTGCACCTTGCCCTCGAAACCGGCAGGCGCGCCTCGCCTCGACGCCGCCGCAGCCGCGTCGTGCGGCATCGGCTGCCACCTCGCGAACACGGCCGGATCGAGGCCGCCGTCGATGTACCAGCACTTGCGCGCAGCGTCCCAGCGCGCACCGAGCTTTTTCGCCTGGTCCTTTTCGGCGAAGGGCACCTTCAGGTCGTGTCGCATGGGGGTCACCGGGCGGGAAGTTGGAAGTCCGGCACAGGCCGCCGCGGGATGCTTCGGGCGCATCCGCTCTGCGCACTGTGGACGCAAAAAAGCCCCTTTATGGATCAGGGGCTTGAGTGCTCTGGCGGAGACGGAGGGATTCGAACCCTCGATGCGAGTTTTAGCCCGCATGCTCCCTTAGCAGGGGGACGTATTTCCTTTATTTGCAAGACTTTCAAGGTATTTTTTTGCTTTTTTGGGACACCAATGGGACACTTTGGGACACACAGCTGACATTGTCCCAAAACCGCGAAGGGAGCATGAAGCAGCTGCTTGACGAGGTGAAAAGTGGCGACTTTCGAGAAACGTGGCCCG
>JAKJFB010000292.1 GCA_022705125.1 Pseudomonadota bacterium | reverse complement strand
AAGCGCCTGGTGCCTCACTTCGAAGCCCCGGTGAAGCTGGCCTACTCGGCCAAGAACCGCTCGGCCTCGATCCGCATCCCCGCGGTCGCCAACCCGAAGGCACGCCGCATCGAGGTGCGCTTCCCGGACCCGAGCGCCAACCCCTACCTGGGCTTCGCCGCGCTGCTGATGGCCGGCCTCGACGGCATCCAGAACAAGATCCATCCCGGCGACGCGATGGACAAGAACCTCTACGACCTGCCGGCCGAAGAAGCGGCACAGGTGCCGACGGTGTCGCACAGCCTCGAGATGGCGCTCGCCGCCCTGAACGCCGACCGCGCCTTCCTCACGGCAGGCGGCGTGTTCGATGACGACATGATCGATGCCTACATCGAGCTGAAGCAGGAAGATATCGACCGCATCCGCATGACCACGCACCCGGTCGAGTTCGACATGTACTACAGCTGCTGATCGCGGTTCGCCGCCAGCAAACCCGCACCCGCAAGGGTGCGGGTTTTTTTGTGCCCGCAGATCCGCTGCCGAACGCTGGCGGCCACACGGGGTTCGCGCTATAAGAATCCCGAGTTCCAGCCTGCGGAGATCCGCCGTGACCACCCGAACCCGTTGCGCCCGCGCGCTAGTGATCGCATGTCTCGCCGCCACGGTCGCCGCCACCGCGCTGGCGCAGGGCCAGGTCTACAAGAGCCGTGACGCGCAGGGCAACGTGATCTTCAGCGACACGTCGAGCGAGCGCGCAAGCCCGGTCACCGTGCCGCCGACCAACACCATTCCCGTAGTCGCCGCTCCGGAGCGCCCGGTGGCGCCGCCCGCAACGGCCGACACCACGGCCGCCGCCGGCTACGCGCTCGCGATCGTGACGCCGGTCGAGGGGCAGACGGTATTCAGCGCCGTCGGGGCGCTGGATGTAAGCCTCAGCGTGAGCCCCGCGCTGCAGCCCGGGCACAGCCTGCGCCTGCTGCTGGACGGAGCGCCCGCCGGCCTGCCGCAACAGGGCTCGCTCACGCTCGAAGGGCT
The DNA here is from genome assembly GCA_022705125.1 of Pseudomonadota bacterium. The sequence goes on along the minus strand of JAKJFB010000292.1, from coordinate 3,237 downwards.
CGGCCCGGGGCCCCACACGCTGCAGGCACAGGTGGCGGATAGCAATGGCGAGATCGTGCAGAGCTCGGGCACCGTAACGGTGCAGATGCAGCGTTCGCAGGGTCGGCGCATCGGGCCGGTCCGGATTCCCTAGCGCAACGAGAGCCGGTAATTCAGCCACGCCCGAGCGCGCGCTAACGCCGGGCGTGCTCACTCACGCTATCGTCGCACCATTTCGGTGCATATAATCTCCAGCGTCTTCCGCCTGGCTGCGCGACAAGCCCCGCCGCGCCGCGATTTTCGCTACTCACCAGAAGCTGGCTCGGTTCTTGCTGACCCAATGAGTCAAAGGAAGCCAATAGTCCCGCCATGCGCCCGAAGGTTCTGCACACCCGACTGCTCGACACGCTGACCACCGCGATCCTGCTGGTGGATGCAAACATGCGCGTGAGCTACCTCAATCCCGCGGCGGAAACGCTGCTCGGCCTGAGTCGCGGCCGCGTGCTGCGCGAGAACATCGCGCGCATCGTGCAGGAGGACGACGACACCATCGCCGGCCTGCAGCGCGTGCTGGCGACCGGCATCGGCTTCACCAAGCGCCAGGCCACATTCCACCTAGGACCCAATCACACCATCACCGTGGATTACGCGGTCACGCCACTCACCCTGGAAACCGAGTCGCTCGTGGTCGAGATCCGCCCGCTCGACCGGCTGCTGCGCATCAGCCGCGAAGAGGCAATCCTGTCCTCGCAACAGATGACGCAGGTGATGGTTCGCGGTCTCGCGCACGAGATCAAGAACCCGCTGGGCGGATTGCGCGGGGCCGCGCAACTGCTGGCGCGCGAGCTCGATTCCGAGCACCTGCTCGACTACACCAACGTGATCATCGAGGAGGCCGACCGGCTGCGCAATCTCGTCGACCGCCTGCTCAGCACTCCACGGCGCCTGCTGCGCCAGCCGGTCAACATCCACGAGGTGCTGGAGCGCGTGCGCCAGCTCGTCGAGGCGGAAACGCAGGGCGAGCTGCCCATCCAGCGCGACTACGACCCGAGCATCCCCGAGCTCATGGGCGACCGCGAGCAGATGATCCAGGCGCTGCTCAACGTTGCGCGCAACGCCCAGCAGGCGCTGTGCGACACGCGCGCGCCCGAGATCCGCTTTCGCACCCGCACCCAGCGCCAGTTCACCATCGGCAACCAGCGCCACCGCCTGGTGTGCCAGATCGACATCTGCGACAACGGCCCGGGCGTGCCGCCGGATATCCTCGACAACATCTTCTTCCCGATGATCAGCGGGCGCGCCGAAGGCTCGGGCCTGGGCCTCGCGATCGCCCAGGGGATCATCAGCCAGCACCACGGCCTGATCGAATGCCACAGCAAGCCCGGCAACACCGTCTTCTCGATACTGATTCCGCTGGAGAATTCCAATGACTGATACACCGCGCGTGTGGATCGTGGACGACGACCGCTCGATACGCTGGGTGCTGGAAAAGGCGCTCGCGGGCGCCGCGATCGAAGCCTCCAGCTTCGCCGATGCCGAAGCGTTGATGCGCCGGCTGCGCGACGACGCGCCGGACGCGATCATCAGCGACATCCGCATGCCCGGGATCGACGGGCTGCAACTGCTCTCGCGCATCCGCGCCTCGCACCCCGAGCTGCCCGTGATCATCACCACGGCGCATTCCGACCTCGACAGCGCGGTGGCCTCGTACCAGGGCGGCGCCTTCGAGTACCTGCCAAAGCCCTTCGACATCGACGAGGTGGTCACCGTCACCAAGCGCGCGCTGGCGCATCGGCGCCAGCAGGGCGAAGGGCCCGCCGAGGAAGTCCCGCCCGAATCGACCGAGATCATCGGCGAGGCGCCGGCAATGCAGGAGGTGTTCCGCGCCATCGGTCGCCTGTCGCATTCGCTGATCACGGTGCTGATCAACGGCGAGTCGGGCACCGGCAAGGAGCTGGTGGCGCGCGCGCTGCATCGCCACAGCCCGCGCGCCAACGGCCCGTTCATCGCGCTGAACATGGCCGCGATCCCGAAGGACCTGATGGAATCGGAGCTGTTCGGCCACGAGAAGGGCGCCTTCACCGGCGCGCAGGCGCAGCGGCGCGGGCGCTTCGAACAGGCCGACGGCGGCACGCTGTTCCTCGACGAGATCGGCGACATGCCCGCCGAGACCCAGACGCGGCTGTTGCGCGTGCTGGCCGACAGCGAGTTCTACCGCGTCGGCGGCCACGTGCCGGTGCACGTGAACGTGCGCATCATCGCGGCAACGCACCAGAACCTCGAGCACCTGGTGCGCGAGGGACGCTTTCGCGAGGATCTCTACCATCGCCTCAACGTGATCCGCATCCACCTGCCCGGGCTGCGTGACCGGCGCGAGGACATCCCGCGCCTGGCGCGGCATTTCCTGAAGCGCGCCGCCGACGAACTGGGCGGCGAAGCGAAGCTGCTGCTGCCTGAAACCGAGGCCTACATGGCCGGACTGTCGTGGCCCGGCAACGTGCGCCAGCTGGAGAATGCCTGCCGCTGGCTGACCGTGATGGCGTCGGGACGCGAGGTGCACATCGCCGACCTGCCCCCGGAGTTGCTCGCCGCGGAACAGGGCGAAAGTTCGCGCGGGGACTGGGTGGAAATGCTGCGCGCCTGGGCCGACAGCGAGGTGCGCCGCGGCAACGGCCGACTGCTCGACACCGCGCTGCCACGTTTCGAGGCCGCGATGATCGAGACGGCGCTGATGCACACGCACGGGCGGCGCGGCGAAGCCGCCGAGCTGCTCGGCTGGGGCCGCAACACGCTGACGCGCAAGATCAAGGAACTGGAGCTCACCGGGCTGCCCGACAACGGCGACTGACGGGCGCGATACGCTGCGCTGGTCGCGGGCGTAGCCCGCTCCTACAATCGCGGCCATGCTCGACGTCGTGCTCTACCAACCCGAAATCCCGCCCAATACCGGCAACGTGATCCGGCTGTGCGCCAACACCGGCTGCGCGCTGCACCTGATCGAGCCGCTCGGCTTCACGCTCGACGACGCGAAGCTGCGTCGCGCCGGGCTCGACTACCACGAGTGGGCAACGGTCACGACCTGGCGGGACTTCCCCTCCTATCTCGGACAGCACCCGGAACAACGCGTGTTCGCGTTCAGCACGCGCGGCGCCACGCGCTATGACCGTGCGGCGTTTCGCGCCGGCGATGCGCTGCTGTTCGGGCCGGAGACGCGCGGGCTGCCGCAGGCGCTGCTCGAATCGCTGCCGGCGGGCTGTC
>JAKJFB010000291.1 GCA_022705125.1 Pseudomonadota bacterium | reverse complement strand
CCGCCGCAACCCGAACCCGCACCTCGCCTTCGGCCACGGCATCCACCTGTGCCTGGGCGCGAACCTGGCGCGGCTGGAAGCGCGGGTGTTCTTCGAGGAGTTCTTTCGTCATTTCAGCGGCATCGAGGCCACCGGCGAGGCGCGGCGCATCCGTTCCAACCTGGTGAACGGGCACAAGTACATGCCGGTGCGCCTGCACCCGCGCACCTGAAGGGAACATCACGCCATGCGCGCCATCGTTTGCAGCGAATACGGGCCGCCTTCCGCCCTGGTACTCCGCGAGTTGCCCGACCCGCAGCCGGGACCCGGGCAGGTGCTGGTGCGCATCCACGCTGCCGGCGTGAACTTCGTCGATGCGCTGCTGATCGGCGGCAGCTACCAGATCCGCATCCCGCCGCCCTTCGTGCCCGGCGGCGATTGCGCCGGCACGGTGATCGCGACCGGCGCCGGCGTCACGGGTTTCGCGCCGGGCGACCGCGTGCTCGCGAGCCCCGGCATCGGCGCCTACGCCGAGCTGATCACGCTGGCGGGCGCGCAACTCGCGCACATGCCCGCGAACATGGATTTCGCGGGCGCGGCGGTGTTCCTGCAGGCCAATGCCACGGCGTATTTCGCGCTGGTGAATCGCGGCGCGTTGAAAGCCGCAGAGACGCTGCTGGTGCTGGGCGCGGCCGGCGGCACCGGCGCCGCCGCGGTGCAGGTGGGCAAGGCGCTGGGCGCACGGGTGATCGCCGCCGCCTCGAGCGCGGAGAAGCTCCAGGCCTGCCGCGCGCTCGGCGCCGATGTGCTGATCGACTACGCCGCCGGGGACCTGCGCGCCGAGCTCAAGGCCGCCACCGGCGGGCGCGGCGTGGACCTCGTGTTCGACCCGGTCGGCGGCGCGCTGGCCGAGCCGGCGCTGCGTTCCTGCGCCGAGAACGGGCGCTACCTGGTAATCGGCTTCGCCAGCGGCGAGATTCCGAAACTGCCGTTCAACCTGCCGCTGCTGAAGAGCTGCCAGGTGGTGGGGGTGGACTGGGGCGGCTTCGCGGGACGCCATCCCGAGGGCGGCCGCGCGGTGACCGATGCAGTGCTCGCGCTGTATGCGCAGGGCCGGCTCGGCGATCCGCCGCTGGCGCACTACCCGCTGGAGCGCACCGCCGAGGCCATCGCCGACCTCGCGGCGCGGCGCATCGCGGGCAAGTGCGTCATCGACGTGGACCTCGATCCATCCGGACATCGACCGTAGGTCCGGATTCATCCGGACATTGTCCGGCTGAAGCCGGACCCACGGAATCAGAAGCGCATCTCGGGAACATCCGCTGGCACGACCAGTTTGCCTGCCGTCTTCGCGCGGATCTCCTCGACGCTGACTCCGGGCGCGCGCTCGCGCAGCAAGAAGGCCCCGTCATCGATCTCGAGCCAGGCGAGATCGGTGAGCACCCGGCGGATGCAGCCCTTGCCGGTCAGCGGCAGGGTGCACGCATCGAGCAGCTTCGAGTTACCGGCCTTGTCCGCGTGCGTCATGATCACGATGATGTTGCGCGCCGCGGCCACGAGATCCATCGCGCCACCCATGCCCTTCACCAGCTTGCCCGGCACCATCCACGAGGCAATATCGCCATTCACGTCCACCTCGAAGGCGCCGAGCACCGTGAGGTCCACGTGACCGCCGCGGATCATCGCGAAGGATTCCGCCGAGGAGAAGATCGCCGCGCCCGTGATCGCGGTGACGGTCTGTTTGCCCGCGTTGATCATGTCCGCGTCGACCTCGTCCTCGGTCGGGAACGGGCCCATGCCGAGCAGGCCGTTCTCGGACTGCAGCATCACGTGCACGCCCTCGGGGATGTAGTTCGCCACGAGCGTCGGGATGCCGATGCCGAGGTTCACGTAGTAACCGTCCTGCAGTTCGCGCGCGACGCGCTGCGCCATCTGTTCGCGGGTGAGTGCCATCGTTTCAGCCTCCCTTGGCGCGCACGGTGCGCTGCTCGATGCGTTTCTCGAAAGTGCCCTGGATAACGCGGTTGACGTAGATGCCGGGCGTGTGGATCTGGCTGGGCTCCAGCGCGCCGGGCTCGACGATCTCCTCGACCTCGAGCACGGTGATGCGCCCGGCGGTGGCCGCCATCGGGTTGAAGTTCTGCGCCGTGTGACGGTAGATCGCGTTGCCGTACCGGTCGGCCTTCCACGCCTTCACGATCGCGAAGTCGCCGGTGATCGCCTCCTCGAGGATGTACGGCCGCCCGTTGAACTCGCGCACTTCCTTGCCCTCGCCCACCGGGGTGCCGTAGCCGGTGGCGGTGAAGAACGCCGGGATGCCGGCGCCGCCGGCGCGCATCTTCTCGGCGAGCGTGCCCTGCGGCGTGAGCTCGACCTCGAGCTCGCCGCTCAGGAACTGCTGCTCGAACAGCTTGTTCTCGCCGACGTAGGAGGAAATCATCTTGCGGACCTGACGGTCCTCGAGCAGGATGCCGAGCCCGAAACCGTCGACACCGCAGTTGTTCGAGACCACCGTGAGATCGCGCACGCCCATGCGGCGGATCTGTGCGATCAGCCCCTCGGGTATGCCGCACAGGCCGAAGCCTCCGGCAATCACGGTCATGCCGTCGCGCAGGCCCGCGAGGGCCTCCTCGTAGGTCTTCACCACCTTGTCGAAACCTGCCATGTTCACTGCTCCTTGCGCTTGCCGGCCGATCGGCGTTGAGGATCGTGCCGCAGCTCCTTATATTTAGCCAATTGATTCTTTCTAGCGATTCATCATTATTCCAAATGAATGCAAGCATCCGGCAGCTGAAGGCCTTCGTGGCCGTGGCGCAGACGCGCAGCTTCGCGCAAGCCTGCGGCCTGCTGCACCTGTCGCAGCCCGCGCTCAGCATCGCGATCCGCAATCTCGAGCAGGCGGTCGGCGGCACGCTGTTCGTGCGCACCACGCGCTCGATCGCGCTGTCGCCCGAGGGCGAGGCCTTCCTGCCGCTCGCGCAACGCCTGCTGCGCGACTGGGACAGCGCCTTCGGCGATTTGCGCGAACTGTTCGGCAGGCAACGGGGCAAGCTGATCGTCGCGGCGATGCCGTCCTTCGCTTCGAGCCTGCTGCCCGAGGTGCTGCTCGGCTTCCATCGCCAGTACCCGAACATCAACATCAGCGTGCAGGACGTGGTGGCGGAGAATGTCGTGGCGATGGTGCGCGAGGGGCGCGCCGAGCTCGGCGTCAGCTTTGCGCCGCATGCGCCTGGCGAGTTGCAGTTCGAAGCGCTGTTCCTGGATCGCTTCGTCGCGGTGCTGCCGCGCGAGCACGAACTGCTGCGCCAGCGCAGCCTGCGCTGGCGCCAGCTGCAGCCCTACCCGTTCATTGCGCTGCAGCAGCCCTCGGCCATCCGCGAGCAGATCGAGCAGTTCCTGCACGAGCAGTCGCTGCAGCTGCCGGTGCGCATGGAGAGCCACCAGCTCGCGACCATCGGGCGCATGGTCGCCGCCGGGCTCGGCCTGAGCGTGGTGCCGGCGCTGTGCACCGGCCCGATGGAAGAAATGGGCAATGTGTGCCGGCGCCTGAGCGGGCCGAACATCTCGCGCGCCGTCGGCATACTCACCCGCCGCCACCAACCCCTGTCCGCCGCCGCCGCGGCCATGCGCAGCGCCCTCCTCACCCGCTTCCCCCCGAAAAAAGCGGACGCAGGGCGGGTTTGAGCACCTTGCCCATGGCGTTGCGCGGCAGCGAGGCGACGATGGCGAGGCGACGCGGGAACTTGTAGGCCGACAGCCTGCCGGCGCACCAGGCATTCAGCGCATCGAGGCCGAGCGCCGCACCCTCGCGCAACACCGCGGCCACCGCGATGATCTCGCCCCAGGTCGGATCCTCGATCCCGAATACCGCGCATTCGCGGATCGCCGGGTGCGCGAGCAGCACGTTCTCGATCTCCAGCGCCGAGATCTTGTAGCCCCCGGACTTGATGATGTCGATCGACTGCCGCCCCATGATGCGGTAGTAGCCGCGCTCGCGCACCGCCACGTCGCCGGTGCAGAACCAGCCGTCGACGAAGCTCTTCGCCGTGGCCTCGGGGTTGTTCCAGTACTCGCGGAACACGCCGGGGCCGCGCACCCGGATCTCGCCCGGCTCGTCCTCCGCGGGCACTTCGGCACCCGCTTCCGTGACCAGCTTCACCGCCACGCCGGGCAGCGGCAGCCCCACGCTGCCCGGACGGCGCTCGCCGTGCAGCGGGTTAGACAGTGCCATGCCGATCTCGGTCATGCCGTAGCGCTCGAGCAGGCGCTGCCCGGTGAGTTGCTCCCAGCGTGCGTGCACGTTCGCC
>JAKJFB010000290.1 GCA_022705125.1 Pseudomonadota bacterium | reverse complement strand
AGCGGTGCCCGGCGCGGTGTTGCTCGATGGTCGCCAGCACCGATTCGCTGCGCAGGCGAGCGCGCTCGGCGAGTATCTCCTCGTAGCTCAGCCAGCGCGGGGCGACGATCTCGGCGTCGAGCGCACGCCCGGCGTGATGGTGCAGGGCCTGCGCGAGGAAGCTGGTGCGGAAATAGCTGACGCCGGTCTGCGCGCTGGTGAACAGGCTGGCGCCCAGCAGCGCCTGGATCTCGACCTCCCAGCCGGTCTCCTCGAGGGTTTCGCGCCGCGCGGCCTCGACCAGCGTCTCGTTGGGCTCCAGGTGCCCCGCGGGCTGGTTCAGTACCCGTCGCCCGCCGTCGATCTCCTCGACCAGCAGGTAGCGGCCATCGCGGAACACCACCGTGGCCACGGTGACGTGCGGTATCCAATGCGCATGCCGGTCGCTCATCGTCGGGTCCCGTCAAAAGGCGCGCATTATAGCCGCGGGCGCGGGCGGCGCGGGGCAGGGCGCCGTGTGGCCTTTTTCGCTTGCGCGGGCAGGTTGACGGCTTCCCGGCGCCATGCGCCGGGGGCCAGCCCTTCCAGGCTCCACGGGCCGATGCGCCAGCGCACCAGGCGCAGGGTCGGGAAGCCGACCGCCGCGCTCATGCGCCGTACCTGGCGGTTGCGGCCCTCGGTGAGCGTGAGGCTGAGCCACGAGGTCGGGATGCTGGCGCGAAAACGCACCGGCGGATCGCGCTCCCACAGCGGCGGGGCGGCGATGCGCTCGGCGCCGGCCGGCTGCGTGGGGCCGTCGTTCAGCATCACCCCGCGGCGCAGCCGGGCCAGCGCCGCATCGCTGATCTCGCCCTCGACCTGCACCAGGTAGGTCTTGGCCAGCTTGAAGCGCGGCGAGGCGATGCGCGCCTGCAGCGCGCCGTCGTCGCAGAGCACGAGGAGTCCTTCGGAGTCGTAATCGAGCCGTCCGGCGGGCCGGAAGCCGGGCGCGTGCACGAAATCGGCCAGCGTGCGCCGTCCTTCCCGGTCGCTGAACTGGCTCAGCACGCCCCAGGGCTTGTTGAACAGGATCACATCGGGCACGGGGCTGGCTCGCTCGCTGTCTGTCCGGGGGCGCTGCAGCGCGGGGAAGCGATGGTATACTGCCGCGCCTCGCAAGAGACCGGCTATTCATTCCCTGGCCACTTCACTGGAGCAATCAATGGGTTACAAGCACATCAAGGTACCAGCACAAGGCGAAAAGATCACCGTCAACGCGGATTTCACGCTGAACGTGCCCGCCAATCCGGTCATTCCCTTCATCGAGGGCGACGGGATCGGCGTCGATATCACGCCGGCCATGCTGAAGGTCGTTGATGCGGCGGTCGCCAAGGCCTACGGCGGCAAGCGCAAGATCAGCTGGATGGAAATCTACACCGGCGAGAAAGCCGCCGAGCTCTACGACGGCGACTGGTTCCCCGCCGAGACGCTGGACGCCATCCGCGAGTACGTGGTCTCGATCAAGGGCCCGCTGACCACCCCGGTGGGCGGCGGCTTCCGCTCGCTGAACGTGGCGCTGCGCCAGGAGCTCGATCTCTACGTCTGCCTGCGCCCGGTGCGCTGGTTCAGCGGCGTGCCCTCGCCGGTGCGCGAGCCCGGCAAGACCAACATGGTGATCTTCCGCGAGAACTCCGAGGACATCTACGCCGGCATCGAGTGGAAGGCCGGCTCGGCCGATGCCGACAAGGTGATCAAATTCCTGCGCGAGGAAATGGGCGTCACCAAGATCCGTTTCCCCGAGAACTGCGGTATCGGCATCAAGCCGGTGTCGAAGGCCGGCACCGAGCGCCTGGTGCGCCGCGCGATCCAGTACGCCATCGACCAGGACCTGCCCTCGGTCACCATCGTGCACAAGGGCAACATCATGAAGTTCACCGAGGGTGGCTTCAAGGAATGGGGCTACGCCCTGGCGCAGAACGAATTCGGCGGCGAGCTGCTCGACGGCGGCCCGTGGGTGAAGCTGCGCAACCCGAAGACCGGCAAGGACATCGTGATCAAGGACGTGATCGCCGATGCGATGCTGCAGCAGGTGTTGCTGCGCCCTGACGAGTACAGCGTGATCGCCACGCTGAACCTCAACGGCGACTACCTCTCCGACGCGCTGGCCGCGCAGGTGGGCGGCATCGGCATCGCGCCCGGGGCCAACCTGAGCGACACCGTGGCGCTGTTCGAGGCCACCCACGGCACGGCGCCCAAGTACGCCGGCCAGGACAAGGTGAACCCCGGCTCGCTGATCCTGTCGGCGGAGATGATGCTGCGCCACATGGGCTGGAACGAGGCCGCCGACCTGATCATCAGCGGCATGAACGGCGCGATCCAGGCCAGGACGGTGACCTACGACTTCGAGCGCCTGATGGAAGGGGCGACCCTGCTGAAGTGCTCGCAATTCGGTGACGCGATCATCAAGCACATGGCATGACCGGGCGGACCGGCAGCGCCGTCAGGCGCTGCCGGTCCACTTCATTTCATCAACATGGCCGCCGCATCCTCGAGCGCCTCGAGCGCTTCGATGGCGATCGCGTGCATGCCCTTGGGTCCCGCTTCGACCTCGAAGCGAACCGTCTGGCCCGCCTTCAGCGTCTTGTAGCCTTCCATCCGGATGGCGGAGTAATGGGCGAATACGTCCGAGCTGCACTCATCGGCCAGGATGAAGCCGTAGCCCTTGGCGTTGTTGAACCACTTGACGACACCAGTACGCATGAATCTGGTCCTCGCTGCCCGGGACGGGCCGGCGGATTGTTGTCTTTATGTTCCTGCCGTCCACGGCTGGTGCTCGGGGGCATTGCGAGCGTTTTAAACGACACGCAATCCAATAGTCAAGCCGTGGTCGGCAGCGCCGCCGCGTCGCAGGGATCGGCACTTGTGCGCGACCGTGATCCGTGAAACATTTCACCAACGTATGGAGTTCTGCAAAACGGCCATGAACCAGTTTTTCGCCATGGACATCCGACTGGCCTCGCGCGACGGCAAGGGAGCCCCCAAGGGCGATGGCGACCTTGCGCTGCAGGAGGCCAAGCCCGAATTGAAGCAGCCGCCGATGTACCAGGTGGTGATGATCAACGACGACTACACGCCGATGGAGTTCGTGGTCGAAGTGCTGCAGCTGTTCTTCGGCATGGGGCGGGAAAAGGCAACCCAGGTCATGTTGGCCGTTCATACCCAGGGCAAGGCCGTCTGCGGCGTCTACACGCGCGACATCGCCGAGACCAAGGCGATGCAGGTCAACCGCTACGCGCGGGAGAACCAGCACCCGCTGCTGTGCGAAATCGAGGCCGCGGGGGATGCGCCATGAGCCGTCGCCACGTTGCGGGCTTTCTGGACTATGCTGAAATCGGAGCTGCGGTTGCTGGCGGAGGTTTGTCATGCTGAGCAAGGATCTGGAGCTTAATCTCAACGCGGCCTTCAAGGGGGCGCGGGCGCGTCGACACGAGTTCATGACGGTCGAGCACCTGCTGCTGGCGCTGCTGGACAACGATGCCGCGGGCAAGGTGCTGCGGGCCTGCGGCGCGGACATGATCCAGTTGCGCGGCGAGCTGGCGGAATTCGTCGAGACCACCACGCCGGTCATTCCGCAGGAGGATGCCGAGCGCGAGACCGAGCCCACGCTCGGCTTCCAGCGCGTGCTGCAGCGCGCGGTGTTTCACGTGCAGTCCTCGGGCCGCAACGAGGTCACGGGCGCCAATGTGCTGGTCGCGCTGTTCAGCGAACAGGAGAGCCAGGCGGTATATTTGCTGAAGAAGCAGAACATCGCGCGCATCGATGTCGTCAACTACATCACCCATGGCATTTCCAAGGTCTCCGACGCCCCTCGCCCCGGCGGGGCCGAGCCGGGCGAGGAGGAGCAGCAGGGCCAGGACGGCGAGGCGAGCCCGCTGCAGAGTTTCGCGACCAACCTCAACGACGAGGCCCGCGCCGGGCGCATTGACCCGCTGGTGGGGCGTGCCACGGAGCTCGAGCGCGTGGCGCAGATCCTCGCGCGCCGGCGCAAGAACAATCCGCTGCTGGTCGGCGAATCCGGGGTGGGCAAGACCGCGATCGCCGAGGGGCTGGCCAAGCGCATCGTCGACGGCGACGTGCCCGACGTGCTGCGCACCAGCGTCGTCTACTCGCTCGACCTGGGTTCGCTGCTCGCGGGCACCAAGTACCGCGGCGATTTCGAGAAGCGCCTCAAGGGGCTGCTCGCGGAGCTGAAGAAAAAGAAGCACGCGATCCTGTTCATCGACGAGATCCACACGATCATCGGCGCCGGTGCCGCCTCGGGCGGGGTGATGGACGCCTCCAACCTGCTCAAGCCCCTGCTCAGCTCC
>JAKJFB010000028.1 GCA_022705125.1 Pseudomonadota bacterium | reverse complement strand
AAGGCACGGGAGATCATCGCCGCCACGCGTGATATCGCGGTGGCATTCACGGTCGATGCGGTGCGCCAGGCGGCCGCCGCGCAGTTGAACGGCATCGCGCTCCACGACGATCCGGGCCTGCACGAGCGCCTCGGCGTGCTCTGTGCCGCGATGGACGAGGACGCCGACCTCAGCCCGATGGGACGGCTGTCGCTGTTCGGCATGCTGGTGCGCTACCTGGTGCAGCGCTGCCGCCTCGAGCAGCTCTACCGCGAGCACCCGGAAATCGAGGCGATCGAGATCCGCGCGCCGCTGGTGATCACGGGGCTGCCGCGCTCGGGAACCACGCACCTGCTGAACCTGATCTCCACCGACCCGCGCCTGCGCTCGCTGCAGTACTGGGAATCGCTGGAGCCCATCCCGCGCGCCGACGAGCCCGCGACGGCGGGAGTCGAGGATCCGCGCATCCAGCGCTGCCGCGACGAGCTCGCGATGCGCAACGAGATCCTGCCGCTGTTCGACGCGATGCACGACATGCACCCGTTGCACATCCACGAGGAGATCGAGCTGCTCGCGATGGATTTCTCCACGGCGCTGTTCGACACGATGGCGCAGCTGCCGCGCTGGACGGACTATTACCTCGCTCACGACCAGACGCCGCACTACGAGTTCCTCGAGCGCTGCCTCAAGGCGCTGCAGTGGTTGCGCGGCCCCGAGCGCTGGGTGCTGAAGTCGCCGCAGCACCTGGAGCAGCTGGCGCCGCTGATGAACGCGTTCCCCGACGCGCGGGTGGTGGTGACGCATCGCGATCCGGTGTCGGTCATGGCGTCGATGATGACCATGGTCGCGTATGCCGCGCGCATGAGCCGCGATCCGGTGCGTCCCGCGGTGATCGGCGAGACCATCCGCGAACGCATGGTACTGCGCCTGCGCGCGCTGGTCGACACGCGGCACCTGCTGGCGCCGCAACACTCTGTCGACGTGCTGTTCCACGAGTTCATGGCCGATGACGTGGCGACGGTCGAGCGCATCTATGCCATGGCGGACCACCCGATGACCCCGCAAGCGCGCGGCGCCATGAAGCGCTACATGGAGGAGCACCCGCGCGGCATGCGCGGGCAGGTCGTCTACGACATGAAAGCCGATTTCGGCATCGATCCGGCGGCGGTGCGCGAGCAGCTCGGGTTCTACTACCGGGCCTTTCCCGTGAAGGTCGGCGCCTGAGGGGAGGGAGGCCCGTGGCTCGTCGTGCGTTTGCCGCCCCGATTGTTAGCGATCTGTAAATTGTGTTGCCGCGTCGATGCCGATAGCGTGACCGGCATTGCAACCCGATCCTGACGAGGCACAAGGCGATGAAGGAATTGCGGGGCCGCGTGGCGGTCGTGACCGGCGGGGCGAGCGGCATCGGCAAGGCGCTCGCGAAGGCCTTCCTCGGCGAGGGCATGAAAGTCGTGATCGCCGACGTGGAAGAACGCGCGCTGCAGGCGGCGACGCAGGAACTCGGCGGCGAGATCTCGGGCGTGGTGACCGACGTGTCGGACCCGGCCTCGGTGAACGCGCTCGCCGAGCGCGTGTTCGCGCTGCACGGCGCCTGCCACATCCTGTGCAACAACGCCGGCGTTTCGGCGCCCAACCTCGATTTGTGGGAGACCGAGCCCTCGGACTTCCAGTGGGTGCACGGCGTCAACGTGCAGGGCGTCGCGCACGGCGTGCAGGCCTTCGTGCCGCGCATGATCGCCTCCGGCGAGGAGGGCTTCGTGATGAACACCTCCTCCGGTGACGGCGGCATCTCGCCGCTGGCGCAGCAGGTGGTCTACGCCTCCAGCAAGGCGGCCGTTTCGATCATGACGGAGTGCCTCGCCGCGCAGCTCACGGGGCGCGGCACGAAGCTGCGCGCGGCGATCTTCTACCCCTCGGGCGGCATGCTCGACACGGGCATCTGGACCACCAAGCGCAACCGCCCGGCGGCGCTCGCGCGCCGGCAAAGCGTCGATCCCGCGCGCGAGACCACCTTCGCGGACTTCATGGAGGGCGCGCGCAAGGCCGGCTACGCGATGCCGGTGCAGGACCTCGACGAGCTCGCGCAGTTCGCGCTCGCCGGCATCCGCAACGGGGACTTCGTGATCATGATCGGGCGCGAGTCGATGGAGGCGACGCTGGTCGAGCGCGCCCGCAAGCTCGCGCGCGGCGAGTGTCCGATCGAACTGCAGCACATGGGGCTCGACTGAGCCGTCACCCCGGGAGCAGACCATGGACCGCTACCTCGTCATATCTTCTGACGGCCACGCCGGGCCGCGCCCGGAGGTCTACCGCGACTACCTCGATCCGCAGTACCGCGCCGAGTTCGACGTGCAACACGCCGCGCGCATGGCCGCGCTCGAACAGGCCGGCGAGATGCTCGAGATGCGCCAGGAGACGATCCGCTGGGGCCGGGACAAGGCCCATGGCCTGGCCGGGGCCTGGGACAGCGACCGGCGCAACGAGATCCTCGATGCCGACGGTGTGGCGGCCGAGATCCTGTTCGTCGACGGGCTGACCGAGTCGAACTCGCCGCCCTTCGGCGGCGACCTCGGGTTGCAGCCGGTCGGCGTGGTGCCGGAGCTGCAATGGGCCGGCGCCCGCGCCCACAACCGCTGGATGGCGGAGTTCGTCGCCCAGTGTCCGCTGCGGCGCTTCGGGCTGGCCTCGGTCACCCCTTACTGGGGCGTGGACGAGGCGGTCAAGGAGGTGCGCTGGGCGCGTGCCAACGGGCTGCGCGGCATCATGCTGCCGCACATGATGACCGGGCAGGATCCCTACCATCACCCGAAGTACGAGCCGCTGTGGCGCGTGTGCGCGGAGCTCGGGATGGTGATCCATTTCCACTCCGGCGCGGCGCCGATGCAGGAGTACTTCGGCGCGGCGCTGTTCGGCCCGCAGGCAGGCGCCGAGCCGCCGGTGCCGCTGCCCGGGGCGCTCGGCATCTACGTGACCGAGGTGGCGTGGTGGCTGACGCGCCCGCTGGTGTTCATGATCTGGGGCGGCGTGTTCGAGAGCCATCCGCAGCTGAAGGTCGCGATCACCGAGGGCAGCACGATCTGGGTGCCCGAGCTGCTCGCGCTAATGGACCAGCGCTTTGGCGACCACCACTTCTCGGCCAAGCTCGGCACCGGCTACAAGCAGCACCTGCGCCTGAAGCCGAGCGAGTACTTCCGGCGCAACGTGCGCGTCGGCAGTTCGGCGATGTCGCGTCGCGAGGCGCAGATGCGCCACCAGATCGGCCTGCAGACGATCATGTGGGGCAGCGACTACCCGCACCCGGAGGGCACCTGGCCGCTCACGCGCCAGATGCTGGTCGAGGTGTTCCAGGGCCTGCCGGAGGCCGAGATCGAGGCCATGCTCGGCGGCAACGCGGCGGATTTCTACGGCTTCGACCGCGCGGCGCTGGCGCCGATCGCGGCGCGCATCGGGCCCGAGCGCAGTCTGTTCGCCGCCGCCTGAACACGCGCCGCCCGGGCGGCCGCATTCACATCGTTTGCGGCGCTGCCGGAGTGACAGCGCCAGACCGGGGAGGGAAACACATGTTTCGCCGTTCGCTTGCGCTGCTCGGCCTGGGCCTGGCCTGCGCCCTGCCGGCCCACGCCGCCACCGTCAGCGGCACCGTCAGCAGCGAGCAGGGCGTCCCGGTGGCACTGGCGCAGGTGTCGCTGAGCAACCTCGAGCTCGGGCGCACCACGACCGTCTATGCCGATGCCGAGGGCCGCTACCGCCTCGACGGTCTGCTGCCCGGCCACTATCGATTCCGCGCGCGGCGCATCGGATTTGGCACGGTGGAGGAGAGCGGCATCTCGCTGGCGCACGACGCCGTGCTCGAGCGTGCCGTGACGCTGAAGCCGCTGCCCAAATCGCTGTGGATCCACGAGCTGCCCGCCAGCGACTGGTATGCCGGCGCGCAGTTCTCCTCGCCCGCGCTCGGCGCGCAGTTCGCCATCCAGTGCCTGATGTGCCACCAGCAGGGTTCCAGCACCACGCGCATCGTGCGCAGCGAACAGGACTGGCACGGCATCTTCGACATGATGGCGGAGTTCGGCGCGGTGATGACGCAGCAGCTCTACGACGAGGCGCCCGCGGTGCTGAATGCGGCCTGGGACTGGAACACGCGCGCGCTGGACAGCTTCCCCGACCATCCGGCGGTGCTCGATCCCGCGGCAGCGGGGGTCGTGATCGACGAGTGGGCGGTCGGCGAGCAGACGTCCTTCCTGCACGACGGCGTGCTCGGCAAGGACGGGCGTCTGTACGCGGTGGACTGGATCGGTGACAAGCTCTACCGGCTGGACCCGCGCACGAATGAAACGAAGGCCTGGCAGGTGCCCACCGGGGAACTGCGCGAAGGCGGCATTCTCGGGATACTGGCCGAGCGCGGGCGACGCTACACCCACCACACGCCCACGGTGGCCCCGCACAGCATCCAGGTGGCGCCCGACGGCAAGCTGTGGATGACGCTGAGCGTGGGCAAGGGCCTCGCCAGCTTCGATCCCGTCACCGAGCAGTTCCGCACCTTCGATCACCCGGACCGCGTGAAGTACCCGCACACGCTGCGCTTCGATCGTGACGGCAACATCTGGTACACGGCGAGCATGACGAACCACGTGGTGCGCTTCGACACGGCCACGGAGTCCTTCGAGGTGTTCGACCTGCCCACGCGCAACTGGAGCCAGTGGCTGATGGCGCGCGCGATGGGCGCGATCGTCTGGGCCGCCAACACCTTCAAGGTGAAGGGCCAGTCCGTGGTCGCCGATCCCGAGATCAACCCGGTGCCCTACGGCATCGACATCGCCCCCGACGGGCGGGTGTGGTTCTCGCAGTTCAACAACAGCCGCCTCGGCGTGATCACGCCGGCCACCGGCGCGATCGAGATGATCGACACGCCGTTCCCGGCGCCGCGGCGCTTTCGCATCGACAGCCGCGGCGTGCTGTGGGTGCCCTCGTACCACGAGGGCAAGTTCTTCCGCTTCGACCCGGCGACGCGCGACTTCCGCGAGTATGCGCTGCCCACGGGGAGCGGCGACATGGTCTACGCGCTCGCGATCGATACGCGCGACGATTCCATCTGGCTGTGCGGCACCAACTCGGACACGCTGATCCATTTCGATCCGCGCACGGAGACATTCAGCACCTACCTGCTGCCGAGCCGCGTGAGCTTCACGCGCGAGCTCGAGGTGGACGCGCAGGGCAATGTCTGGACCACGACATCGAACCTGCCCTACTACCAGATGGAAGGCGGGCAGGGCAAAGTGATCCGACTGAGTTTCAGGTGAGGGAGGCGCAGGCATGAACAGCAACGGGCAGGGCAGGCTCCACGGCAGGGTCGCGGTGATCACGGGCGGGGCCTCGGGTATAGGGGCGGCGGCCGCGCGCCTGTTCGTCGCCGAGGGGGCGCGCGTGGTGCTGGGCGATCTCGCGCAGGGCGCGGGTGATGCGCTCGAGCAGGAACTGAACGCGCTGGCCGGTGCGCCCGTGGCGCGGTTCCTGCGCAGCGATGTCACGCAGTTGCACGAGGTCGAGGCGCTGGTGGCCGCGGCCGAGCGCGACTTCGGCCGCCTCGACATCATGTTCAACAACGCCGGCATCGGCAGCTTCGGCGACACCGTCACGCTCGATGTCGCGCAGTGGAAGCAGGTGATCGACGTCGACCTCAACGGCGTCTTCCACGGCTGCAAGGCGGCAATTCCCGCGTTGCGCCGCGCCGGCGGCGGCGCCATCGTCAACACCGCCTCGATCTCCGGCATCGGTGCGGACTACGGCTTTGCCGCCTACAACGCCGCAAAGGCCGCGGTGATCAACTACACGCGCACGGTGGCGCTCGATCACGCCGCGCAGAACATCCGCTGCAACGCGGTCTGCCCGGGCTGGATCGACACGCCGCTCACGGAGGCCACGAGGGGCGTCGAGCCCCTCGCCAGAGCCTGGCGCGAGGCGATCCCGATGCGCCGTGCCGGCAATCCCGCGGAGATCGCCCGGGTCGCGCTGTTCCTGGCGAGCGATGAAGCCAGCTACGTCACCGGCACCACCGTGGTCGCCGACGGTGGCCTCACGGCGAGCAACGGCCAGCCGAACATTCCCGCGCTGCTGGCGGGCCTCTAGGCGGCGCCGCGCGCCCGCTTTCTCGCGGCGCGCGGGCCCGGGGTTTCGCGGCGCCGGGCATATCGGCTAACGTTCGGCGACGACCCCTGAGGGAGCGACTCACGTGCTCGATCCGGTTCTGCGCCAGCGCCTGCACCATGCATTGGCCAGTCGCGAGGCATGGTGGCGCCGGCCGCGTTTCCTGGTGCCGGTCGGTGTGCTGGCCGCCTATGCGCTGCTCGGATTCCTGGCGCTTCCGGCCTGGCTGCGCCACGCGCTGCCGGATTTCGCGCGCGGGCAGCTGGGCGCGCAGGCCACGGTAGGGGAATTGCGCATCAATCCCTTCCTCGCCACGCTGGAGGCGCGCGACGTCGCGCTGGCCGACGCCGCCGGCGAGCCGGTGCTCGGTTTCGCGCGGCTGTTCATCGACTTCGAGCTCTCCAGCCCGCTGCACCGCGCCTGGACCTTCGCCGATCTGCAGCTCGAACAGCCCGTGCTGGACCTGCAGCTGGCGCGCGACGGGCGCCTGAACCTGCAGCGCCTGCTGGAGGCGTTGCCGCCGGCCGAACCGGCAGCCGCGGGCGAGCCGGCGCGCGTGCTGCTGCAGCGCCTCGCGGTGGTCGGCGGACGGCTGCGCTACGCCGATCTGCGCGGCGCCGAAGCGGTGCGCGCGGAGTTCGGGCCGCTCTCGCTGCAGCTCGACGACATCGCCACCATCGCCGGACAACGGGGCCAGGGCAGCGCGCAGATCGGGCTGCCCGGCGGCGCGCGGCTCGCGTGGAGCGGGGAGCTCGGCCTGCACCCGCTCGCCTCGGGCGGCGCGGTGCAGCTGCAGGGCCTGGAGCCGCGCCAGCTGTGGGATTTCGCGCGCGGGCGGCTGCGGCTGGCACCGCCCGCGGGCGTGATCGACGCATCGTTCGGCTACGAGTTCGCGACCGACGGCGGGGCGCCGACACTGCGTGCCGACGCGCTGCGCGTCGGGTTGCGCGATCTCGCCTTGCAGCGCTCCGATGACGCGGCCCCGCTGGTCGCGCTGGCGGCCATCGAGCTCGAGGGCGGGAGCGTGGATCTCGCCGCGCGCAGCATCGGGGTGGAGTCGCTGCGCGTGAACGGCGGGCGCGTCGCGGCCGCCATCGATGCCGCCGGCGTGCTCGACTGGTCCACGCTGGTGCCCGATGCGCCGGGCGCGGCGGCGCCCGCGCCGGTGGCCTCGGGCGCGCCGGCGCGGCCCTGGCGCCTGGACCTGGAGGCCTTCGCGCTGCAGGACGTGGCGCTCGCGCTGGCCGATGCGAGTCGTGCCGCGCCGCTGGCGCTCGATCTCGCCGCCCGCAGCCTGGGCTTCGGTGTCTCCGGCGTGATCGGGGCGGGTGCGCCGCAACTGCAGTTGAGTGGCGGCGCGCTCGAACTCGCGGATGTCGCGCTCGTGGCCGGTGCGCAGCGCGAGGCGCTGGCTCGCCTCGCGAGCCTCTCGCTCGCCGGGGTGCGGGCGGATCTCGGGGCGCGCCGCGTGCAGGCGCAGCGACTCGCGATGCACGGGCTGCAGACCGCGCTCGAGCGCAGTGCCGACGGCACCATCCGCCAGCTCGCGCTGCTCGCTGCCACCGGCGATGCAGGCGCGGTGGCCGTTCCCGAGTCGGCAGCTCGCGAGGCGGCGCCGGCGTGGAGCGTCGCGCTCGGCGAGCTCGCCGTCGAGGGCATCGAGGCCGCGCTGGCCGATGCGTCGACGCAGCCCGCGCTCGCCTACACGGTCGCTGGCGGAAAGCTCGTGCTGCGCGACATCGACACCGCCGCCGCCGCGCCGCTCGCGCTCGAGGCCACGCTGCCGATCGCGCAGGGCGGGCGCATCGGCCTGGGCGGCAGCGCGGCCGCGGATGGCAGCGCGGCCTCGCTGCGGCTCGACGTCGAACAGCTGGCGCTGGCGCCGCTCGCGCCGCTGGTGACGCAGCGCACCGTGCTGGCGCTGGGTTCCGGATCGCTGTTCGCCGATGCTGCCCTCGACTACCGCCGTGGCGCCAACGGCAAGCCCGTGCTCGCAGTGACCGGCAGTGCGGGCGTGGACGGGCTGCTGCTCACCGAGGCGGCCACCGGTGAGCGCTTCCTGGCGTGGCGCAAGCTGCTGGCGACCGGCATCGATTTGGGCCTCGGTCCGGACCGCCTGTCGGTGCGCGAACTGCGACTGACGGAGCCGGGCGCGAAGTTCGTCGTGCTCGAGGATCGCAGCACCAACCTCGCGCAGGTGCTGCGCGCGTCGCCGCCGGCAGTGCCCGCGGCGGATGTGCCCGAGCAGGCCGCGGCACCGCAGGCCGCGGCCGCGTTCCCGGTCACGGTGGAACGCGTGCGCGTCGAGAATGCCACGGTGGACTTTTCGGATCACAGCCTGGTGCTGCCGTTCGCGGCGCGCATCGTGCAGCTGAACGGCTCGGCGCGGGGCATTTCCCCGGGCGCCGAGAGCCGCGCGACGCTGGCCTTCGCCGGGCGCGTGGGTGAGTTCGGCGAGGCCGCGATCGACGGCCGGCTCGCGCCCTTCGATCCTGCGCGCTTCACGGACATCGAGGTCCGTTTCCGCAATATCGCGATGAATCCGCTCTCGCCCTACAGCGCCACCTTCGCCGGGCGCACCATCGAGCGCGGCGACATGGACGTGGCGCTCGATTACAAGATGCAGGACGGGATCCTCGCCGGCGAGAACCGCATCGTGCTGCAGGATCTGCAGCTCGGCGAGAAGATCGAGAGCCCCGGCGCGCTCGACCTGCCGCTCGATCTCGCGATCGCGCTGCTGAGCGATTCCGAGGGGCGAATCGACGTCGAGGTGCCGGTCAGCGGCGATGTCGGTGATCCGCAGTTCAGCTACGGCCACGTGATCGGGCAGGCCATCGGCAAGCTGATCACCGGCGTGGTCACGGCGCCGTTCCGCGCGCTCGGCGGACTGTTCGGCGGCGCCGCGGACAGCGAATCCCTTGCCGTCGTGCGGTTCACCTCGGGCAGCGCGGAACTCATGCCGCGCGAGCGCGAGCGCATCGCGCGGCTGGCCGATGCGCTCGCGGCACGCCCGCGCCTCGGTGTGGACGTGCGGCCCGGCGTCGCGCCTGCGCGCGACGGCTACGCGGTGCGGCGCCTCATCGTGCGTCGCGCGCACGCCGAGGAGCTCGGGCTCGAACTGGCGCCGGGCGAAGACCCGGGCGCGGTCGCCTACGACGAGGCAAAAAGCCAGCGCGCACTGGAAAAGCTGCTCGAGGCGCGCGAGGGCGAGGATGCATCCGCGGCGTTTGCCGCGGCTTACGCACGCGAGCACGGCCGGGAGCCCGCGCGCGTCAATCCCGCGCTGGCACTGGTGGGGCGCGCCAGCGAGGATCACGAGTATTACCGCGCGCTGTACCTGCACCTGGTGCACGGCACGCCGGAACCGGGCGCGGAGCTCCAGGCGCTGGCACGCGGGCGCGCCGAGGCGGTGGTGGCGGAGCTGGCCGCGCGCGGCGTTGAGCCGCCGCGCCTGCGCATCGCGGCGCCGGCAGAGCTGGCCGAGGCCCGGCCATCCGGCGTGCTGCTGGCGCTCGAGCTGGTGGCGCGCGACGGATAGCGGCAAAAGGTGACCTGTTTAGTTTCGCTCCGGGATGCGAGAATGCGCGCCGCCCGGGCCGGCGCCGCCCCGACGCCGCGCACCGGCCGAATCGGATCACCCAGGACGGAAAACCTCATGAACCCGGAAGCCTCCTCCCGCATCGTCTGCAAGTTCGGCGGCTCCAGCCTCGCCAGCGCCGCGCAGTTCCGCAAGGTGCGCGCCATCGTCGAGGCCGATCCGCGGCGTCGCATCGTGGTGCCCTCGGCGCCGGGCAAGCGCGACGCCAGGGACGCCAAGATCACCGACCTGCTGTACCTGTGCCACCACGCGGCCAGCATCGATGCCGAGTTCTCCTCGCCGTTCGCGCAGATCGTCGACCGCTTTGTCGGCATCGAGCGCGAGCTGGGGCTCGATGCGGGCATCGAGGCGCAGCTCGAGCGCCTGCGCGAGGAGTTCGCGCGCGGCGTCACTGCCGATTACGCGGCTTCGCGCGGCGAGCACTTCTGCGCCCGGCTGCTGGCGGCCTACCTCGGCGCCGAGTTCGTCGAGGCGGCCGAGTGCATCGTGATCGGACCGCAGGGCATCGTGGACCCGGAGAGCTACGCGCTGCTGGGCGCGCGCCTGTCCGATCCCGGAGGGCGCTACGTGGTGCCGGGTTTCTACGGGCGCGACGCCGAGGGCCATGTGCGCACCTTCTCGCGCGGCGGCTCGGACGTGAGCGGCGCGATCGCCGCGCGGGCGGCCCATGCCGCGCTCTACGAGAACTGGACCGACGTCTCCGGGCTGCTGATGGCCGACCCGCGCATCGTCGAGAGCCCGCGGCCGATGGCCGAAGTGACCTATGCCGAGATCCGCGAGCTGTCGTACATGGGCGCCTCGGTGCTGCACGACGAGGCCATGGCGCCGGTGCGCGAAGTGGGCATCCCGGTCAACATCCGCAACACCAACGATCCCGCGCATCCCGGCACGCGCATCGTCGCGAAGCTCTCGCCCGAGATCGAGAAGAACACGCTGATCGCCGGCGTGGCGGGCAAGACCAGCTTCGCGATGATCACGATCGGCAAGCACCTGATGAACCGCGAGGTCGGATTCGTCTATCGCCTGCTCGGCATCCTGGAGCATCACGGGGTCGCCTTCGAGCACTGCCCGTCGAGCATCGACAGCGTCAGCGTGGTGGTGGATGCCGGGCAGATGGAGGGCAAGGCCGAGGACGTGCTGGCCGACATCCGCCGCACGCTGCAGCCCGACGAGCTGGATTACGTGCCGCAGGTCGCGCTGATCGCGATCGTCGGCGAAGGCATGTCGCACGCGATCGGCATCGCCGCGAAGGTCTTCGCCGCGCTCGCCGAGGCGCGCGTGAACGTGCGGCTGATCAACCAGGGGCCCTCGGAGCTCAACATCATCGTCGGCGTGGCGCCGGAGGATTACCCCATGGCGTTGCGCGCCATCTACGCCGCGTTTGTCGCGGGAGCGCAATGAATGACCCGTGCGCATGACGTCCACGGTCCCGTACCCGCCGCGGCGCGCGGCTGATCTCCCGGAGTGGTTCGCACGCAGATGCACAGACGACGCAACCTGATCCTGAACCTCGCGATCCTCGTGAGCATCGCGGCGACCTGCGCCGGGCTCTGGGCCTATTTCAACCGCCCGGTGGCCACGCCGGCGTGGCCCGAGAACGTCTGGGGCTACTCGTTCTCGCCGTTTCGCGCCGGGCAGGACCCGACGCGCAACGTCTATCCCAGCGAGCAGGAGATCGCGGCCGACATCGAGATGCTCGCCGAGCAGACCAACCGGCTGCGGACCTACTCGGTGCGCGACAGCCTGGGCGAAATCCCGCTGATCGCGCAGGAATACGGGATGAACGTCACGCTGGGCGTGTGGATCAGCAGCGACCTCGTCGCCAACGAATACGAGATCAACCGCGCCATCGACATCGCCAACCGCGAGCGCAACATCGATCTCGTGATGGTCGGCAACGAGGCCGTGTATCGCGGCGACGTCACGCCGGAGCAGCTCAGCGCCTACATCGATCGCGTGCGCGACAACGTGAAGACCCTCGTCACCACGGCCGAGCCCTGGCACATCTGGATGAAGTACCCGGAGCTCGCCGACAACGTCAAGGTGATCGGGGCGCACGTGCTGGTGTACTGGGAGAAGGAGCCCTCGGAATACGCGGTGCAAGGCACCATCGAGCGGGCCAAGCTCGTGCGCAAGCAGTTCCCGAAGAAGCGCGTGCTGCTGGCCGAGGTGGGCTGGCCCTCGCACGGTCGCGCCCAGGGGCAGGCCGAGGCGAAACCGGCCGAACAGGCGATCTACCTGCGCACCCTGCTGAACCGGCTGAATGCCGCCGGCTACGAGTACTTCGTGATCGAGGCCTTCGACCAGCCGTGGAAGACCGGCGACGAGGGCGACGTCGGTGCGTACTGGGGCGTCTACAACGAGGGCCGCCAGCAGAAGTTCCCGTTCGAGGGGCCGGTGGTGGCGATCCCCGAGTGGCGTTCGCTCGCGGCGGTCTCGATCGTGCTCGCGGTGCTGGCCTTCGGCCTGCTGCTGATCGACGGCTCGGGGCTGAAGCAGCGCGGGCGCGCCTTCCTCGCGTTGATCGCCTTTGGCGTGGCCTCGTTCCTGGTCTTCGTCGCCTACGACTACTCGCGCCAGTACCTGGGTCTGCTGGAGTACGTGCTGGGCGCGCTGCTGGTGTTATCGGCGATCGGCGTGTTCACGGTGCTGTTCACCGAGGCGCACGAGCTTGCCGAGACCATCTGGGCGACGCGCCGGCGCTCGTTCGCCTCGGTGCGCGAGCCGCGCGGCGTGCTGCCCAAGGTGTCGGTGCACGTGCCCTGCTACAACGAGCCGCCGGAGATGATGATCCGCACGCTCGATGCGCTGGCGCGACTCGATTACCCGCACTTCGAGGTGCTGGTGATCGACAACAACACGCCCGACGAGGAAACCTGGCGCCCGGTCGAGGCGCACTGCCTGGCGCTCGGGCCGCGCTTTCGCTTCTTCCACGTGCGCCCGCTCGCCGGCTTCAAGGCGGGCGCGCTGAACTACGCGCTGGAGCGCACCGCGCCGGACGCCGAGATCGTCGCCGTGATCGACGCCGATTACATCGTCGAGCCGACCTGGCTGCAGTACCTCACGCCGCATTTCGGCAACGATCCGCGCATCGCCGTGGTGCAGGCGCCGCAGGACTATCGCGACGGCGACGAGTCGCTGTTCAAGAAACTCTGCTACGCCGAGTACAAGGGCTTTTTCCACATCGGCATGGTCACTCGCAACGACCGCGACGCCATCATCCAGCACGGCACGATGACGATGATCCGCCGCGACGTGCTGGACCGGCTGCGCTGGGGCGAGTGGACCATCACCGAGGACGCCGACCTCGGCCTGCGCGTGTTCGCCGCGGGCTATTCGGCGGCCTACGTGGTGGAATCGCACGGTCGCGGCGTGATGCCCGACCGCTTCATCGACTACAAGAAGCAGCGTTTCCGCTGGGCCTATGGCGCGATGCAGATCATGAAGCGCCACGCCGGCATGCTGCTCCTCGGGCGCGACACCGCGCTCACGCGCGGGCAGCGTTATCATTTCCTCGCCGGCTGGCTGCCCTGGTGCGCGGACGGGCTGAACCTGTTCTTCACGGCCGGCGCGCTGGTGTGGACCTCCGCGATGCTGCTGGTGCCCAAGCAGGCGCTGCCGCCGGCGATGATCTTCGCGTTGCCGCCGCTGCTGCTGTTCTTCGGCAAGCTGGCGAAGATCCTGTACGTATACCTGCGCCATATGCGCGTGCCGGTCGGCACCTCGATCGGTGCCGCCGTGGCGGGCCTGGCGCTGTCGCACACCATCGGCAAGGCCGTGATCTACGGGCTGGTCACGCGCACCATCCCGTTCTTCCGCACGCCGAAGCTGGCCATGCGCGGCGGCGTGATGCAGGCGCTGGCGGAGGCGCGCGAGGAGCTCTACATCCTGATCCTGCTGTGGGGCGCGATGGCCGGGCTGCTGGTGGTGCACGAGATGGACACCACCGACGCCTATGCCTGGCTGGCGATGCTGCTGCTGCAGTCGCTGGCTTACCTGGCCGCGGTGGTGATGTCCTTCCTCGCGGTGATGCCGCCGCGCGAGAGCCCCCTCACGCTCACGCAGCCGGCCAGCTGAGATGTCGCGTTCCCGGGGCGCGTTGGTGCTGCTGCTCGTCGTGGCGGCCAGCGTGGCGTTCTGGTGGCTGCTGGGTCGCGAGCAGCACGTGCCTGGCGCGCTGGCCGGGGGCCAGCGCCTGCAGTGCGCGTCGTACACGCCGTTCACCGGCACCGAGACGCCAGCCGATTTCGTCGCCGCCAGGCGCGATCAACTCGAGCGGGACTTCGCGCTGCTCGCGCCGCAGGTGGGCTGCGTGCGCATCTACTCCGTGCGCGGCATGGAGCAGATCCCGGAGGTCGCGCGCGAGCACGGCATGAAGGTGATAGCGGGCGCCTGGATCAGCCGTGACGATGCCGACACCGAGCGCGAGATCGCCGGCCTGATCGCGCTCGCGAACCGTTATCCCGACGTCATCAGCGCGGTGCTGGTCGGCAACGAGGTGCTGCTGCGGCGCGAGCGCACCGCGGCACAGCTGCTCGGCTACATGCAGCGCGTGCAGGCCGCCGTGGCGCAGCCCGTGAGCTACGGCGACGTGTGGGATTTCTGGCTGCAGAACCCGTCCATCGTCGCGGGCGCCGATTTCGTTACCATCCACCTGCTGCCTTACTGGGAGAACGACCCCAGCGACATCGGTGCGGCGATCGCGGCGGTGACGCACGCGCACGAGCAGACCGCCAAGGCATTCCCCGGCAAGGACATCCTGATCGGCGAGACCGGCTGGCCGTCGCAGGGACGCCAGCGCGAAGGCGCCGTGCCGGGGCGCGTGAACCAGGCGCGCTTCGTGCGCGGCTTCGTGGCGCACGCCGAGGCCGAGGGCTGGCACTACAACCTGATCGAGGCCTTCGACCAGCCGTGGAAGCGCGGGCAGGAAGGGGCCGTCGGCGGTTACTGGGGACTGTTCGACGCGACGCGCCACGACAAGCACATCCTGCGCGGACCGGTGTCGAACCTGCCCGAGTGGCGCGAGTGCCTGGGGGCCGCGCTGCTGCTGGGCGCCGGATTGCTGCTCGCCGGCGGCGGCTGGCATGCACCCGGCGCGATGCTGGTCGCGGCGCTTGCCGCCAACGGTGTGGTCTTCCACCTGCAGCAGATGCGCCTGTTCAGTCGCAGCGCGACTGAAACCGGCTGGTTCCTGCTGCTGGCCGCGCTCGCGTTTGCGCTCGGCTGGCTGGGTTGCCAGCGCCTGCGCGGGCGCCCGGCGGCGCGCTGGCACGAGGCGCTGATCGGCATAGTGGCGGCGCTGGCCGCCATCGAGATGCTCGGGCTCGCCTTCGACTCGCGCTATCGCCACTTCCCGCTGGCGGTATTCGCCGCACCGGCGCTCGTCGCCTGGCTGTTCGCGCCGCGCGCCGGCCCGTGGCGCGAGCGCAACCGCGCGCTGGGGGTGTTGCTCGTGCTGTGCATGCCGGTGGTGCTGTGGCAGGAAACGCCGCTGAACCTGCAGGCGCTGGGCTGGCTGGCGGTGACCGGCGTGATGGCGGCGGGTTTGCTGCGCGGGGGTGCGCACCGTGGGTC
>JAKJFB010000289.1 GCA_022705125.1 Pseudomonadota bacterium | reverse complement strand
CCGCCGTTTCGCTTCTCGCTGGGCGAGCGCTCCTCGCTCGATGCGAAGAAGCGCAACATGGAGGACTTCGCGAAGCGCTTCATCGTTAACCAGCGTGCCTAGCGCAGGAAGCGGCGATCGAAGCGCAGTGGAGCGTTACCCGGACATTTGCTCCAGCTCGCGTTTCAATGCATTCAGAAAGCGGATCACGTGCCCTCCGTCGAGCGCGCGATGATCGAATGTCAGCGAGGGCCGAAGCAGCGGCCGCACCGCGATCCGGTAACCGTTTGTCGCATCGGCCACCGCGACCGGCTCATGCACCATGCCGGGAAGTCCGAGCAGCGCGACCTGTGGCGCGTTCAGTATCGCCTCGGCGCGCAGCACCGGCCCGAGCGATCCCGGGTTGGAAATCGTGAACGTGCCTCCCTCCAGTTCGTTGGCGCGCAGCGTGCCGTTGCGGGCACGTGCGGCGACCGTGGCGATCGCGCCGTTCAATTCCTCGAGCGACATCCGCCCTGCATCCCTCAGCACGGGCACCACGAGCCCCTCGGGGGTGTCGACGGCGATACCGAGATTCACCACGCGCCAGCACAGCAAATGCGCGTCCGTGAACGTCGCGTTCAGCTCCGGGTGTTGCGGGAGCAGCCGGCATACCGCCGCTGCGACGAGGCTCAGCACCGACATCGGTGCCGCCGGCTGACGGGCATTGAGGCGCGCGCGAGAGGCCAGCACAGCGCCCATATCGATCTGCATGTCCGCCGTGAGATGCGGCACCGAGCGCGCGGTTTCCGCCAGACGCCGCGCGATGATACGCCGCCGCAGGCTGTTAGGCCGCGACTCGCAGGGGACGTCCTCGTAGCCCGCTGGCAGCGGGTCAGCATGCTCCTGCGACCCGCGCCCGCCAGAGCGCGCCGCGACGGCCTGCAGAACGTCCTCGCCGCTGATCCGTCCGCCCGGGCCGCTGCCGCGCAGCGTCGCGAGGTCCACACCGTGCTCGCGCGCCAGCTTGCGCACTCGCGGCGAATGTGGCGAGGCCTCATCCGCGCTGGAAATCGGCGCCGCGGGAGGCGCGGCCGAAGCGCGCGACACCGGGGTGAACGCCGTGTCGGCCGCCATCTGCGGCGCAGCGGGCTGCGCCGCAAGGGCCGCGGCGATCGCCCCGGCATCCGAACCCGCCGCAGCCCACCAGCCCACGAGGTCACCGACTTTCAGCTCGTCGCCCGCGCGTGCCAGGCGGCGCGCCAGTACACCATCGACGTCGGCGGTCACCTCGGTCAGCGTCTTGTCGGTCTCGACTTCGTAGAGCAGCTGGCCGGCGGAAAAGCCGGCGCCCTCCTCGACGTGCCAGGCGACGACGCGCGCGTTCTCGACCGAGCCCATGTGCGGAATACGCAATTCGCCCAAGCTGACCATGATCGCTGCTCTCAGATAGCCACGAGCCGGCGCGCCGCGTCGGCGATCTCGTCGATCGACGGGATGCACAGCTGCTCCAGATCACCGTTCTGCGGCAGCGGCACGTCCTTGGCTGCCACGCGCAGGATCGGCGCCTCGAGTTCGAAGAACAACCGTTCCTGGATCTGGGCGGCGATCTCCGCGCCGGGACCCGCGGTCTTCACGGCCTCGTGAGCCACCATCGCGCGGTGGGTGCGGCGCACCGAGGACAGCACCAGCTCCCAGTCGAGCGGCACCAGCGAGCGCAGGTCGATGACCTCGATGTCGATGCCCTCATCGGCGACCCGATCGGCGGCCGCGAGCGTTCGATCGACCATCGAGCCGTAGGTGATCGCGGTAATGGCGTTGCCTGCTCGGCGCACCACGCCCTTGCCGATCGGCACGATGAAATCCGGATCCAGGGGCACTTCCCCGCGCTGGAAGCCGAGGCTGTTGACGCTGTGGAACAGCACCGGGTTGGGCTCGCGCAACGCCGCCGCCATCAGGCCCTTGGCATCGGCGGGAGTCGCCGGGACCACGACCTTCAATCCGGGAAAGTGCATACCGAGCACCTCGGGGCAACTGGAGTGCTCGGGGCCCGCGCCGCCCATCACGCCGATCGGGAAGATCACCACGGCTGTCATCGGCACATCGAGCCCGTGCATGTAGCGCCACTTGGCGAGCTTGTGGAAGATCTCGTCGCCGGCGATCAGCGCAAAGTCTCCGAAGCCCATGTTGATCACGGGCTTCATGCCCACGATCGCCGCACCGGCGGCGACACCTGCCTCGAACGCCTCCGCGATATTGCTGTCGATCACGCGATCGCGGCCAAACTCGTCGGCCAGTCCCTTCTCGGCGCCGAACCATCCGCCGGTCGCAACCCCCTGCCCGAGTACGAAGACACGTTCGTCGCGACGCATTTCCTCGATCAGCGCCAGGCCCATCGCCGCGTTGTAGGCCATCACTGCCGTGCCGTGTTCAGCCATGGTAGAGGTCCCGATAAATGACAGATGGATCCGCGCCCGGCGCCGCGAGCGCGGCCTCGTAGGCCGTCTGCACCTGCGCCTGCGCTGCACTGCGCAGGGCGAGCGCTCGATCGGGCGCGAGGCGCGCCTCGAGCAGCGCGAGCGGATCGCGGTATGCGCTGGCGTAGTCCGGCGCGCGGTAGTGCTGCGGGTCGCCCGCGTAGTGGCCGCGACGGCGAAAGACCTTGGCCTCGATCAGGGTTGGCCCGTCGCCCGCGCGCGCCCTGGCGATCGCGGCGGTGGTTGCCTCGAATACCGCCAGCGCATCCTGTCCGTCGACGATCACACCGGGGATGCCGTAGCCCGCGGCGTAATCGGCAACGTTCTCCGTGGGGCTGACGGACGCGAGGCGAGTACCCACGAGCAGGCCGTTGTTCTCGCAAAAGTAGATCAGCGGCAGTTTCCACGCCGCGGCGTGAACCAGCGTTTCGTGAAAGGTGCCGCGGGTCGCGGTGCCGTCGCCGAAGTTCGCGAGTGCCACCTGGTCCGTACGCCGCAGTCGCGCCGCCAGTGCGGCACCGGCCGCAAGCGGGTACACGCTGCCGAGTGTCGCCCCTTCGCCCATCACGCCTATCGAGTAATCGGCCCAGTGTGGAACACCGCCGCCCTTGCCGCGCGTCGCGCCCGTGATCCTGCCGAACAGGTCACCGAAGATCGGGTCCGGCGCCATGCCCTTGCCGATTGCCCAGGCGCAGCCGCGACCCTGGTAGAAAAGGTAATCATCTCTTCGCATCGCCGCAGTCGCGCCGATGCCCGCCGCCTCCTGCCCCTCGCCAGGATGCCACCAGCCCGAAAATCGATGTTCGCGGGTATGCCGTTCCATCAGCGTTTCCATGGCTCGCGTAATCGCCATGCGATGGAACAGCGCCTCGACGAAGTCGGGATCCGTGGGGCAGCGTGGCCCTTGCCCCGGTATCGATTGATCCATTTGCCGCGCTCCCCGTGCTACTGTCGAGGCTCACTTTCGCGCGAAGCGACTGTCGCGACCTCATGCAAACAGGGGAAATCGCGCGAGAAATATGCAGTGCTAACTGCCCAGCCACGCGGGGCTGAGGTGCCCCTCGTGCCGGGGAAACGCATTCGGTACTCCCTCCAGACCAAGTACCGCGGGATTCCCGCTCCACCACACCGCGTTGCCGGTGCGCGCGGCAATCAACCACGAGCCCTCGCGGCGCGTGCGCGTCGAGCAGGTATTGCACAGGGTCCATCGTCGGCTCCTCGTCATGGGTTGTCATCCGTTGCCGTCCTCCCGGTCCGCGATCCGGGCCTGGCGCAGGCCCCGGTTGCCTGCATCATCTCCCCAGTAGCGGCGAGCAGCCGCGAATTCCGCGCGCGCGTACTGCGCGGGCGTGCGCTCGCGCCACGCGCTCGACAGCACCTCGCAGCTCAGCACGCCGTCGAAACCGATGAGGCGCAGTTCGGCGCAGAAGCGCGCCAGGTCGAACACACCCTCACCGGGCAACAGGCGCTCATTGACCGTTGCATGCAGCGTGTGCTCCACCCCGATCGCGGCATGATCGGAGAACTGCAGGTACGCGATCTGCTGCGGCCACAGCCCGCGCAGTTGCTCCCAGCTGCTCGGGCCCTGGAAGAAATGCCAGCTGTCGAGCAGCAGACGGGTATTGCACAGCTCCGCGGCGCGCATGAATGCCTGCGCCGCGGCGATGCTGTTGACGGCGCCAAAGGGCAGGAACTCCAGCGCTACCGTCGCACCGGCCGCGGCGGCAAGCTGCTCCAGCGCGCGCGCCGACTCCAGGCAATTGCCCGCAACGCCCATCACGCTGGCTTGCAGGAACGGCGCCTCGAGGGCTCGAACCGCATCGAGCAACGGCCGCGCCGCGCCGATCACGGACTCGGTGTCCTCCACGATGCTGATCTCCGCCACCGCGAGGCAATGCAGCGCCAGCA
>JAKJFB010000288.1 GCA_022705125.1 Pseudomonadota bacterium | reverse complement strand
GGTGACCGGCATCCGGCGCGAACGCGGCATTGTCCACGAGGCGCCGGCCTCGCGCCAGCGCCTCCCCGCCGGGGGCGGTCTCACTCGCGCATCGTGTACTGCTGGAGTGCGCCGAAGCCGCGCTGGTCGATGCGGTCGATGCGCTCATCGAGGGGCGGATGCGTCTTGTAGAGCTGGGCCAGCATGGCCGAGTCGCTGCCTAGTGCGGTGAGCTTCTGCAGCAGCGAGTACAGCGCCAGCGGGTTCATGCCGGCGCGCGCAAGGTAATGCTCGGCGCCCTCGTCGGCGCGATACTCGGCCTCGCGATCCAGCGCGCTCATCATGATCGTGGCGCCGTGCGTCTCGACGTAGTTGCGCGCATAGGCGGCCGCCGGGCTGCTGTTGCCCAGTTCGACCTTGCTCATCGCGAGCTCCTTGCCCGAGCTCGCCAGCTCCTGCTTGCGGATCACGTTGTAGTGGTCGCGCTGCACGCAGTGACTGATCTCGTGGCCCAGCGCCGCCGCCAGCTCGCTGTCGGAGGACAGCAGCTGGTACAGCCCGCGCGTGACCAGGATGAAGCCGCCCGGCGCGGCGAAGGCGTTGACCTCGGGCGTGTCGATCACGCCGAAGGTCCACGGCAGTTCTGGGCGACTGGTCTGCGAGGCAACCCAGCGTCCGACCAGGTTGACGCGCCGCTGTGCGGCCGTATCGTTCCACAACGGCCGCGCGCCGAGGATGCGGCCGGTGATTTCCGGGCCGAGCGCGAGTTCCTCGCCAGCCAGTTCGCCCTCGGATTTGGGGACCAGCCTGGAGGCGCCGCCCAGCATCGAGCCGAGGCCGCTGCCGAGCCCTCCGCCCAGCGAGCCGAGCAGGCCGCCCACGGCCTTCACGGTCTCGGCCCTGGCCGCGGCAGGCTGCTCCGCCGGATCGGCGCGCCGCGCCTCGGCCTCGCCGGCAAAGTCCACCTGCGTTGCTTCCCAGCCCTGCTCCTGCGCATAGCCGGCGGCCACGGGGCCATCGACGCGCTGGGCCGTCATCGCGTCGAGCTGCGCGGTATCGAACGCGGAGGATTTCAGGTCGCTCTCGTCGATCCCGCGTACCCCCGCGGTCTCGGTGATCCGTCCCACGCCGGCCTTGCCGCTCATCAGCACCTGCACGTTGGCTTCGCCGGCCTCGGCGCCGGCGTAGGCGAGGCGCACGTCGTTGACGCGCACGTAGCCGGATTTCCCGGCGGGCATCTGCAGCTCGTACCACAGGCCCTGTTGCGAGGAAATCGATACCCTGGCATCGCGCTGCAGGGTCGCGAGCGTGGGCGAGTCGAATACGGGTTGCGCATGCACTTCCACGGACGGGCGGTGAACGACGGCGGACAATTCGGCCGCGCTCACGCACGACGCCGCCAGCGTCAACGCAATCGCGACGGTGGGGAAAACGCGCATCACGCTCCTCCTGGGGAAGAATCGGTTGCGGCGGAAATGGCGCTCCGCCGTGTCAGTGGCCATTCGGTCGGGGTGGCGAGCACGCGCCCGATCAGCTCGCGCAGGCGCAGGCGCTCCTCGTCGCCCGAGGACCCCGGCTCGTCGTCGATACGTGCGCAGGCAAATGCCAGCAGCACGCTGCCATCGTCGGGCAGGCGCTCGTCGTACTCGGCCAGTCCCCGCTCGAGCCGCGCGAGGTCCGCCAGCGCTGCAGTGCGCGCCGCGGCTGCATTCGCGCCGTGCCATACCAGAATCATCGTATCGCTCAGCGCATCGTGCAACCAACTCTTGCGTTCGACCACGCCCTCCAGCATCACCGCCTCGCTGCCGGCGTACAGGAACCGTCGCAGCCGGCGCTGGTACTCACGCTGGCGCCGCGCCGAGGAGGTGTCGTCGAGTTGCGCATCGGGCACGAAGCGCAGGCGCGCCACGGCGAGCCAGCGGTCCTGGTCGGCAGCGAATTCCCGCAGGAAATCGCCGTTGCCGACCGCGCGTCCGCGCTGAACGCCCGCGTAGGCGCGACAGGATCCGAACACCAGGCTGACGAAACCGACACTGGCGAAGATGTCGAAGAAGAAGCCGAAGAACGTGAGGCCGACGAACGCGGCGCCCAGCAGCGCGGCGTTGACCGCGACGAAGATCGAGTCGATGTCGGGAGCCGGTTCGCCGCGCCAGAAGGCAAAGGTGGTGAGCAGCGTCAGCAGGGTGGCGAGCACGTATTTCAGCCAGCCGGGTGGTGTGCGGATCGCGCTGTCGGCGAGCAGGGCCTCGGTGGCCTCGGCCAGGACCTCGACGCCCGGCATGACCGGATCGACGGGCGTGGGCTTGGCGTCGTTGAGGCCGGAGGCGGTGTAGCCGACCAGCGCCACGCGCCCGTTCAACGCAGGCAGGCTGCCCGATGCATCGCGGCAGACGGCCTTGCCGCCGCTCAGCAGGTCGGCCGCGCTGACATGCGGTAGCCGCGTGTCCTGCCGCCAGTTCGGCCGCACCGCGGCGGCGGGCGGATGCGCCGATGGCGGCATGGCGCTCAGCGCCAGGCGCAGCGCCAGCGAGGGCAGGGCCCAGTCGCCGGCGGACTCGCGCAGGGGGATGTCGCGCAGCACCCCGTCCTTGTTGCGCGATACGTTGGCGATCGCACTGTAGCGGGTCATCGCCTCGCCGTAGGGCAGCAGCAGTGCGACCCTCGGATCCACGCGCGGAGCCGGCACGAGCGCAAATGCCCCCGGGGCCTGCGAGGCGCGCAGGCGCGAACTCTCGTCATAGTCCGGGTGCAGCCGTGTCGAGCCGAACACGAAGCGCCCGGCGCCGCCCAGTGCCATGGCTTCCAGGGTCTGGTCGCCGAGGGGGTCGTCCTGCGAGGGATCGGCGAACAGCACATCGTAGCCGACCGCGCGCACCCCGGCGCGATCCAGCTGGTCGAGCAGGTCGGCGTGGCGTTGCCGGCTCCACGGCCAGCCGCCTTCGCCGCGCGCGCGGAAATACGCGATAGAGCACTCGTCGATCTCGACCACGACCACGCGGCCGGACGGCTTCGGTTCGAACGGGCGCCATTGCACGACCTGGTCGAAGATCGCGTCCTCGGCCGAGTCGAGCGAGCGGGCGTCGCTCCAGTCCCAGGCCAGCCAGGCAATCGCGCCAACGGCGAGCAGCGGGTAGAACGCGAATTTCAGGTGAAAGGCGAGCCATGACAAGGGCCGGCGATAGCTGCGCTCGACCCTGGTCCATTGCTGGATGAAGCCGTGGCCGAGCGCCGCGAGGCTCGCATCGATCCACGAGAATATGCGGTCCGCCAGCCTGCCGGGCATCGACACTTCCCTGCGCTCAGGTCATCCACAAAAAAGCCCGGCAATTGCCGGGCTCTCTTGTTTGCGTCGCGGGGACGCGGGGAGGGCTGGACTTACCAGCGGCCACCGCCGCCGCCGCCGGGACGGCCACCGCCACCCGGACGGCCACCGCCACCCGGACGGCCACCGCCGCCGCTGCGGCTGTCACGCTCCATCGCCATGTTGACCTTGAGCGGACGACCGCCCAGGTCACGGCCGTCCAGCTCCAGTGCTGCTTCAGCGGCCGCCTGCGTGGCGAAGGTGATGAAGCCGAAGCCCTTCGGGCGACCGGTTTCACGATCCATGATCAGCGCGATGTCAGTGATGTCGCCGTACGTCGAGAACAGTGAGCGCAACTGCGCCTCATCCACCGAGTACGGGAAGTTGCCGACGTACAGTTTGTTCTGTGCCATGTAAATAGAGCTCCGATTTCAGTTATTACCAGCGTCACCGTCGGCATCGGCAGGTGCCGGTGCTGTCAACGACGGTTCGGCCGTCACGTCATCCGGCGCAGGGCCTTTGGAGCCTTTGCGCTGGTTCTTCTCCTGCAGTTTCTCTTCTTTTTTCTTCTTCTTGGCGATCTCGCGCTGCCGCTTTTCGAAAGAATAATTGGGTTTGGCCACGATTCACCTGCAGGAACTAAAGGGTTTCGAGCGGGGCGGATGCGATTGCCCGGACCAAGGGGGAAGCGCAAACGGCCCGCGGGCAGTACATACGTTGCGCCGATACTACCCCGAATCGCGCGGGATTGCGCGTTTTTTTCTGAGGTAGGGCCCGCCGCGCCTGCCGCGTGCTCATCGCGCAGGGACGGGTGGCGATCGGGGGCGTGGTCCATGCCGACCCCGCGGACGAGATTGCCACCGAGGGGCTGGTGTTCACGGTCGACGGGGTGGACTGGCCCCATGCCGAGTTCGCCACCGTGGTGCTGAACAAGCCGGCCGGCTACGAGTGCTCGCGCCAGCCGCAGCACCACCGCAGCGTGCTGGAGTTGCTGCCGCTGCCCCTGCGCGAACGCGGCGTACAGCCGGTCGGGCGCCTCGACGCGGACACCACGGGGCTGTTGC
>JAKJFB010000287.1 GCA_022705125.1 Pseudomonadota bacterium | reverse complement strand
GTCCGCAGGGTGTCAACGAACTGCTGCGCGGCGCGATGCACCGCATCGACGAGCTCTACGCCAGCAAGAGCCGCATCACCGGGCTCAGCACCGGCTACATCGACCTCGACGACCGCACCTCCGGGCTGCAGCGCTCGGACCTCGTCATCATTGCGGGCCGCCCCTCGATGGGCAAGACGGCCTTCGCGATGAACCTGGTCGAACACGCGGTGCTGAAGCAGGACAAGCCGGTGCTGGTGTTCTCGATGGAAATGCCGGCCGAGTCGCTGATCGTGCGGATGCTGTCCTCGATCGGGCGCATCGACCAGCAGCGCCTGCGTAACGGCCAGCTGCTGCAGGAGGACTGGCCGCGCCTCACCGCGGCCGTGACCGCGCTGAAGGACCGGCCGCTGTTCATCGACGACACGCCCGCGCTGTCGCCGGCCGAGGTGCGCGCACGCGCGCGGCGCCTCGCGCGCGAGCACGGCGACATCGCCATGATCATGATCGACTACCTGCAGCTGATGCAGGTGCCGGGTTCCTCCGAGGGACGCACCAACGAGGTGTCCGAGATCTCGCGCAGCCTCAAGGCGGTGGCCAAGGAATTCAAGTGCCCGATGGTCGCGCTGTCGCAGCTCAACCGCTCATTGGAGCAGCGACCGAACAAGCGTCCCGTGATGTCGGACCTGCGCGAATCGGGCGCGATCGAGCAGGACGCCGACGTGATCGCGTTCATCTACCGCGACGAGGTCTACCACGAGGACACGCCGGAGAAGGGCGTGGCCGAGATCATCATCGGCAAGCAGCGCAACGGCCCCATCGGCACCGTGAAGCTCGCGTTCCAGCGCGAATTCACGCGCTTCGAGAACCTCGCGCACGGCACCTACGAATACTGAGGCCCCGTGGGTCCGGCTCTTCGTGGGTCCGGCTTCAGCCGGACGCTCCACCGTGGGTCCGGCTTCAGCCGGACAATGTCGACATGAATTCCGACCTACGGCCGGACACCGGCGAGGCCCTGCGTGAACCCGGGCTTTGAATGCGCGCCGCCGATGGTTAGAATGGCGCCGTTCGCTCGCGGGTGTAGTTCAATGGTAGAACTGCAGCTTCCCAAGCTGCTAGCGTGGGTTCGATTCCCATCACCCGCTCCATATGCATAGGCCACCATCAAGGTGGCCTTTGTGTTTGGACAGGGCGCATGGGTGAGAAGTCACACGCATCCGACAAACCGGCAGGAGAGCCGGTCTGGACGCGCGAGCCGTGATGCGGCGAACCCCTGGAATTCCATTTCGTCAGGTCCGCTACGCCCCGCGCGCCTCAACCCGGCCGCGCCCGTTCCCCCCGCACCAGCCGTCCCGGCAACTCGCCGCTGTGTTGCCCGTCGCGGTAGACAGTGCGCCCGTTGACGATGGTCGCGACATAGCCTTCGGCACGCTGCAGCAGACGGCGCCCGCCGCCGGGCAGGTCGGGCGTCAGTTCCGGCGGATGCAGCGCGAGCCGCCCGAGGTCGATCACGTTGATGTCCGCCTTGTGGCCCGGCGCCAGCAGACCGCGGTCGCGCAGTCCCATCGTGAGCGCCGTGGCGCGGGCGAGTCCGTGCACCAGTTGCGCCAGCGGCAGGCGCCCCTCGGCGCGGTCGCGGCCCCAGTGCATCAGCGTGAACGTGGAGTAGCTGCCGTCGCAGATCGTGGCACAGTGCGCGCCGCCGTCGCCCAGCCCCGGCAGCACGTCGGGATGGCGCAGCATGGTGCCCAGCGCATCGAGCTTGCCCTCGGCGTAGTTGGCCATCGCAAGGTAGAGCTTGCCGCGTCCGTCGCCTTCCAGCATCAGGTCGTAGGCGAGTTCCTCCGCACTCATGCCGAGCCGGCGCGCGCGCGAGGTGATGCTCTGCTCGCGCGGTTGCTCGTAGTCGGGTGGATCGCCGAGCAGGAACATGTGGTCGAAGTCGCGCACCATGCGTCCCAGCACCAGCGCGGGATCAGCCTCCGGCGGTTCGGCCAGGATGCGCGCGCGCACTTCGGGGCTGCGCAGTTCGTGCAGACGCTGCGCGAGCGGCAACCGGGCCAGTTCGGCGTAGGTCGCGGTGGAATAGAACGGGTTCAGCGTCAGCTCGTGGCCGAGCATCATGCCGATCGCGCGCGGCAGCAGCTGCGCCTTCATGGTGATCCCGGCGGCGTTGGCCTCGCCCAGTTCCTCCAGCAGCCGCGGCCAGTGCCACGGACCGGTGTTGCCGGTACCGATCGAGAAGGTGAGCGGGCGCCCCGCGCGCTCGGCGATGCGGCGCATGTGCGCCAGGCTTGTGTCGGGTTCGTGCATGTCCTCCACGATCTGGAACACGCCCGTGCCCCTGGCGCGCAGCGTGTCGGCCAGCGCCAGGAGTTCGTCGTCACCGGCTTCGAGCGTCGGGATCGGTCTGCCGTCGCTGGAGCGGTGGAAGATCGTGCGCGAGGTGGCGATGCCCATCGCGCCGGCGTCGAGTGCCTCGCCGAGCAGCTCGCACATGCGTGCGATGTCGGCCGGCGTGGCCGGCTCGCGGTTCGCGCCGCGTTCGCCCATCACGTAGACCCGCAGCGCCGAATGCGGCAATTGCGCCGCCACGTCGACGTCGAACTGGCGCTCGGCCAGCGCGTCCAGGTACTCGGGGAAGGTCTCCCAGTTCCAGGGCAGGCCGGCGGTCATCACCACCTCGGGCACGTCTTCCACGCCTTCCATCACCTGCACCAGCAGGTTGCGCTCGGCCGGGCGGCAGGGCGCGAAGCCCACGCCGCAGTTGCCCATCACCACCGAGGTGACGCCATGGCCCGACGACGGCTGCAGCCGCTGCGACCAGGTGGCCTGGCCGTCGTAGTGGGTGTGGATGTCGACGAAGCCGGGCGTGACCAGCAGCCCCGCGGCGTCGATCTCCTCGCGAGCGCGCCCGAGTCGCGGCCCCACGTCGGCGATCAGCCCGCCGCGCACCCCCACGTCGGCGATGTACGGTTCGCCGCCCGAGCCGTCGAGCAGCGTGCCGCCGCGAATGACCAGATCGTAGTCGCCCATGCCCGCGCTGCCTCCCGTTCGTCCCCGAGGATCCTGCCGATCGCGACAGTACCGCGGATCGTGCTGCATTGCACGATGCGCACCTGCTCCACCGGATGGCTGAAGGTGCAGTGCATGGTGCGCCGGTTGTCCCAGAGCACGATATCGTCGTTCTCCCGGACGTGGACGTGCCGGAAGCGCGGTTGCAGCGCGTGCGCGATCAGCTGCGCGACCAGCGCGTCGCCTTCCTCCGCGTCCCGCTCCGCCATCTCGTCCATGCCGCGCTGCGCAGCGCTCCGTTGCCGTTCCTTCGTCGGATCGGTTACGGACAAAAAACGGGGGGCTGATGCCCCCCCGAGGTCGAGACCATCAATGTCGGGCTTCAGGGTGCAACCGGCAGCAGCACGTTGTCGATCGCGTGGATCACGCCGTTATCCGCTTCCACATCGGTCGCGATGATGTTGCTGGTGCGCCCCAGGTTGTCGGTGAGCACGGTGCCATCGACCTGGAAGAAGCCTTTCTTGCCCTTGAGAAGGGTGCGCACCCGCTCGGCGCTCACGACGTCCTCGGCGTAACGGCGCCCCGGCGCAACGTGGTACAGCAGCACCGTGGTGAGAGTGGCCTGGTCGAGCGCCGAGCCGATGTTCTCGCTCGTCAACCCGAGCGCGGCGAACGCATCGTCGGTGGGCGCGAAAATGGTCTCCTGGCTGTTGTCGCTCAACGTCGAGACCACCGCGGGGTCCGCCGCGAGCACGGCCGCGATCAGGGTGTCGAAGGCGCCGGCATACGGCCCTTCTGCATTCAGCTCGATTGCCTTCTGCACCAGCGAGACTTTTTCCCCGGCCGCCTGTGCTGCCGGCGCGCCGGCAAGAGCGATGAGCGTGCAAAGAGCCGTCGCGGGGAACAGTGCGCGTACTTTCATGCGGAACTCCTCCTGTGGGTTGGCTGGGACCGGCGCACCACCGCAACCGTGGGGTGGTTCGCGCTGTGTCCGAACCGGATACGCGGGTCTGCCACGGGCCGGATCACCGGCGCGCGTTCCAGTTTCCCGTCGGGACGAAGCATCGGGCAGGGCCCAGTCTCGTTATTGCACGCGCAGGATTTTCGGCGCAGCATGCAATCGCCACTGTGGTACCCCTACGGTGCCGATGCGTCCCCGGGTAATGGTTGCAGCACGTTCAAACGGGAGCGGGCCATGCGCAACAAGACCACACCCCTTGATCTCCCGCCGCGCGTGACTATTGCGCGAACAAGACCGGGCGAAAGCAGTCCGGCGAGACCACTGATCGATCCTCGCGCCCCGATACTGTTTGCAATCCTGGCGTTGCTGCTGCTCGCGTCCGTGGCTCGAGGCGCAACCACGAC
>JAKJFB010000286.1:279-4385 GCA_022705125.1 Pseudomonadota bacterium | reverse complement strand
AGGTACGCGCGGATCCGGTACCAGGCGCCCTGGTTCTGCGGCTCCTCCTGGCACCAGCTCACCTCGAGCAGCTGGCGGTATGGCGCGATGGTCGCCAGAAGCTCCTGCTGCGGGAACGGGTAGAGCTGCTCGATGCGCACGATCGCCACGTGCTGCAGGTCCTCGGCGTTGCGCCGGTCGCGCAACTCGTAATACACCTTGCCGCTGCAGAACACCACGCGCGTGACGGACACGGGATCGATGGTGTCGGTTTCGCCGATCACGGTCCTGAACGAGCCTTCGGCGAGCTCGGTGAGCTCGGACACCGCGTCCTTGTGGCGCAGCAGGCTCTTCGGGCTGAACACCACGAGGGGCTTGCGCAGCTTGCGCACCGCCTGGCGGCGCAGCAGGTGGTAGATCTGCGCCGGCGTCGTCGGCACGCAGATCTGGATGTTGTGCTCGGCGCACAGCTGCATGAAACGCTCCAGGCGCGCCGAGGAGTGCTCCGGCCCCTGCCCCTCGTAGCCGTGCGGCAGCAGCAGGGTCAGCCCGCACAGTCGCGCCCACTTGTGCTCGCCGCTGGTGATGAACTGGTCGATCACGATCTGCGCGCCGTTGGCGAAATCACCGAACTGCGCCTCCCACAGGATCAGCGCGTTCGGCGTGGTGGTCGCGTAGCCGTACTCGAAGCCGAGCACCGCGAGCTCGCTGAGCAGCGAATCGTGGATGTCGAACGGCGCCTGCGCCGCGCCGAGGTGCTGCAGCGGCACGTGCACGCTGCCGTCGTTCTGGTTGTGCAGCACGGCGTGGCGGTGCGAGAACGTGCCGCGGCCCACGTCCTGGCCGGTCAGGCGTACCAGGCAGCCTTCCTCGAGCAGCGAGGCGTAGGCCAGCAGCTCGGCGAAACCCCAGTTCACCGGCGTGGCCGCCGCGCTCATCAGCCGGCGGTCCTCGTAGATCTTCTGCACCTGGCGCTGCAGCACGAAGCCCTCGGGCAGGGCGCACATGCGCGCGCCCAGATCCTTGAGCGTCGCCAGATCCAGCCGCGTGTCGGCGCTGGCGGTGGTGGCATGGCCGATGTAGGGCCGCCAGTCGACATAGAGCTTGGTATTGGGCTCGGTCACCAGGCTCTTGGCGACGTGCTGCCCGCTCTCGAGCGCATGGCGGTAACCATCGATCAGTTCCTGCTCCTGCGCGGCGCTGATCACGCCCTCGGCGATCAGGCGCTGGGCGTACAGCGTGCGCGTGGTCGGGTGGTTGCGGATCTTCTGGTACATCATCGGCTGCGTCGCGGCCGGCTCGTCGGCCTCGTTGTGGCCACGGCGGCGGTAGCAGACCAGGTCGATCACCACGTCCTTGCGGAACTGCTGGCGGTAATCCGCCGCCAGCTGCGTGACGAACAGCACGGCCTCGGGATCGTCGCCGTTCACGTGGAAGATCGGCGCCTGCACCATTTTCGCGACGTCGGTGCAGTACTCGGTCGAGCGCGCATCCTCGCGCCGGCTGGTGGTGAAGCCGACCTGGTTGTTCAGCACGATGTGGATCGTGCCGCCGGTGCAGAAGCCGCGCGTCTGCGACATCTGGAAGGTTTCCATCACCACGCCCTGCCCGGCGAACGCGGCATCGCCGTGGATGATGACCGGCACGACCCGGTCGCGCTCGACGTTGCCGCGCCGGTCCTGGCGCGCGCGCACGCTGCCCTCGACCACCGGAGCGACGATCTCGAGGTGCGAGGGGTTGAAGGCGAGCGCGATGTGCATCTCCCCGCCCGCGGTCATCACGTTCGACGAGAAGCCCTGGTGGTACTTCACGTCGCCCGAGCCCTGGTAGGTCGCCTTGCCCTCGAACTCGTCGAAGAGATCGGCCGGGTTCTTGCCGAAGATGTTCACCAGCACCGCGAGACGGCCGCGGTGCGCCATGCCGACCACGAGTTCCTTGGCGCCGTAGCCGCCCGAGCGCTGCACCAGCTCGTCGAGCATCGGGATCAGGCTCTCGCCGCCCTCGAGGCCGAAGCGCTTGGCGCCGGGATAGCGCGAGGCGAGGAACTGCTCGAGGCCCTCGGCCGCGGTGAGGCGCTCCAGCAGGTGCAGCTTCACGGCGGCCTCGAATCCGGGTGCCGAGCGCACGCCGTCCATGCGCTGCTGGATCCAGTGCCGCTCCTCGGTGGAGACGATGTGCATGAACTCCGCACCGACCGTGTGGCAGTAGGTGCGCTCCAGCGCGTCGACGATCTCGCGCAGCGTCGCCTCGTCCTTGCCGATGTAGAGCGAGCCGGTCTGGAACACGGTGTCGAAGTCGGCCTCCGACAGCTGGTGGAAGTGCAGATCGAGGTCGGGAACGTGCTCGCGCGCGGCCAGCCCGAGCGGGTCCAGGCTGGCCTTCTGGTGACCGCGCTGGCGGTAGGCGCTGATCAGCTGCACCACGCGCACCTGCTTGCGCTCGTACTCGGTACTGATGCCCGGGTGCACGATGGGAGCGTCCGGGCGCGCCTTCTGGCGCGCGAGCAGCGCAAACTGCTGCTGCACCGTGGAGTGCGGCACGTCGACCCGCGTGCCATCGACCTGTGGCAAGCGGTCGAAATAGTCGCGCCACTGCGCCGCGATCGAGTTCGGATCGCGCAGGTAGGCCTCGTACATCGCTTCCACGTAAACGGCGTTGCCGCCGGAAATGTGGGAGCTGCGCCACAACAGCTCCATCGTGCCCTGCTGCATTCCGTCCTGCCTCCACCCTGGCGCGACGCGCCGTGTTGCGCGCAGCCGCCGCGATTCTAGCCCAAAGTCCCGCGCATCTCAGCCGGGATGCCAAAAAGAAACGGCGCCCCGGGGGGCGCCGTTCGCTTGCTCGCGCTGAGCACTTGGCCTGTATGTCGGGCTGAAGCCCGACCTACGGGGCGATTCTGCTCAGGTGCCGCGTTCGAGCAGCATGTTGCGGATATGCCCGATGGCCTTGGTGGGGTTGAGGCTCTTCGGACACACCGACACGCAGTTCTGGATGCCGTGGCAGCGGAACACGCTGTAGGGATCGTCGAGCTCGGCGAGACGCTCGTTGGTCGCGGTGTCGCGGCTGTCGATCAGGAAACGGTAGGCCTGCAGCAGCCCCGAGGGGCCGAGATAGCGATCCGAATTCCACCAATAAGACGGGCACGAGGTCGAGCAGCAGGCGCACAGGATGCACTCGTAGAGCCCGTCGAGCTTCTCGCGGTCCTCGGGCGACTGCAGGCGCTCGATGGCGGGCGCCGGCTGGTCGTTGATCAGGTAGGGCTTCACCTTCTCGTACTGCTGGTAGAACATCGTCATGTCGACGACGAGGTCGCGCACCACCGGCAACCCCGGGAGCGGACGGATCACGAGGCGCTCGTTCTTGACCGTCTCCGACAGCGGCGTGATGCAGGCCAGCCCGTTCTTGCCGTTCATGTTCAGGCCGTCGGAACCGCACACCCCTTCGCGGCAGGAGCGGCGATAGGTGAGCGAGGGATCCTGCGCCTTCAGCAGCTCGAGCACGTCGAGCACCATCAGATCCTTGCCCCCGGTGTCGACCTGCAGCTCCTGCATCGAGGGCTCGCGATCGGTTTCCGGATTGTAACGATAGACACTTACTTGCAGCATGTGGCAGGTCCCCGATCAGTAGGTGCGCTTCATGGGCTCGAAGGTTTCGACGGTCTTCGGCTTGAAGTTCACGCCGCGCTTGCCCACCCGCTTCTCGCCCGGCAGGTACAGCGAATGGCACAGCCAGTTCTCGTCGTCGCGCTCCGGGAAGTCCTCGCGCGCGTGCGCGCCGCGGCTCTCGGTGCGGGTCTCTGCCGCGATGGCGGTCGCTTCGGCCACTTCGAGCAGGTTCTGCAGCTCGAGCGCCTCGAAGCGCGCGGTGTTGAACGCGTTGGTCTTGTCCGTGAGGACCACGTTCTCGATGCGCGGACGCAGTTCGGCGAGCGCCTTCACGCCGTGGCGCATGTATTCGCCGGTGCGGAACACGCCGAAGAAATTCTGCATCACGGTCTGCAGTTCCTTGCGCAGCGAAGCGACGCTCTCGCCAGCCGTCGAGCTGTTCAGGCGGTTCAGGCGCGACATCGCGGCGTCGACGTCGGTATCGCCCGCATCGCGGTAGTCGATGCCCTCGCGCAGCGCCTT
>JAKJFB010000286.1:0-261 GCA_022705125.1 Pseudomonadota bacterium | reverse complement strand
CGCACGCCACTTCGCCGCAGGCGAAGAGTCCCGGGATCACCTGGTCGTTGCCGCCGGCGTCCTGCGTGAGCGCCTGGCCGTGCACATTGGTCGGGATGCCACCCATCATGTAGTGGCAGGTCGGGACGACCGGGATCGGCTCCTTGACCGGATCGACATGCGCGAAGGCTTTCGACAGTTCGCAGATGCCCGGCAGGCGCGAGTTCAGCACGTCCTCGCCGAGGTGGTCGAGCTTCAGGAAGACGTGGTCGCCCTCGGGGC
>JAKJFB010000285.1 GCA_022705125.1 Pseudomonadota bacterium | reverse complement strand
CAGTCCGGGCAGCGCGGCGACCAGGTCGTGACCTTCTTCCTGCAGCGGCACCGGGTGCAGCGATTCGGGTTGGCGCCCGGTGATGCGCGTGCCGCCGATGCAGCGGTTCCCGTCGCGCGCGACGAGGATTTGGCTGCGCCGGTCGCGCGCATCCTCGGATCCATCGAAGTCCGCTATGCCCAGTTCGCGCCGAAAGCACTTCTCGCGTATCCGGTAGTACTGCTCCAGCAGGGCCGGATCTTTCGTGAGTTCGTACGTCAGCGTCATGCGGTCGATCTCGCGCCGCGGAACAGGACCGTGCTCCGGGGTTGCCTGAATAAAAATAGCGCCGGACGCCAATCTCGTGGCCGCCCGGCGCTCAACCTGGACCTGCAGGGGTGGGTCTGGTAGAGGCATAGCGAACCGCGGGCCAACTC
Organism: Pseudomonadota bacterium; assembly: GCA_022705125.1. Next base: position 3,976 of record JAKJFB010000285.1, on the reverse strand, counting down.
CGCAAATCTCTTGTTTTTCATTGGCTTGGCTGCGACACGCCTCAGCATTGGCGCGGCGAGCGGGACGGCGGGAGCCGCTATTGTCGCGGTTCAGAGACAGATATCGCCGCGCGGGAACATCGCCTGCAATCTCAATGACTTGCGTGTCGCAAACGGGCGACAGCCGGGCATCCGCCAGGCCGCATGGACTGCGCAGCCGCCCATCGTCCCTGTCGCCGCGCGGCGACAGATTCATTCCTCGGACTTGAAACGTTCCGGACGCAGCTCGTGGCGCTGCAACAGCTTGTAGAGATCGGTGCGGTTGCGCTGGGCGATGCGCGCGGCCTGGGCGACGTTGCCGCCGGCCATGCGCAGCACTTTCACGAGGTAGTCGCGCTCGAACTGGTGCCGCGCCTCGTTGAAGCTGGGCAGGTAGCCGGCCTCCTCGGCCAGGGCCTCGCGGATCTGCGCGGCGCTGATCACCGGGGAGCGCGTCAGTGCCAGCGTCTGGTGCACCACGTTCTCCAGCTGGCGCACGTTTCCCGGCCAGGCGGCCCCGGCAAGTACCTCGAGCGCCTCGGGGCTCAGGGTGCGCGACCGCTGCCCCGTTTCCTCGGCAAAGCGCCGCAGGAAGTGGCTTGCCAGCAGCGCAATGTCCTCGGGGCGCTCGCGCAGATCCGGGACGCGCAGGTTCACCACGTTCAGGCGATAGTAGAGATCCTGGCGGAAGCTGCCCTCCTTCATCGCCTGTTCGAGGTCACGGTGGGTCGCCGACAGCACGCGCACGTCGATGCCGAAGCTGCGCGTGCTGCCAACCGGCCGGACTTCCTTCTCCTGCAGCACGCGCAGCAGTTTCACCTGCAGCGCCAGCGGCATGTCGCCGATCTCGTCGAGGAACAGCGTGCCGCCCTCGGCGGCGCGGAACAGGCCCACGTGGTCGCTGACGGCCCCGGTGAAGGCACCCTTCACGTGGCCGAACAGCTCCGATTCGAGCAGAGCTTCGGGCAGCGCACCGCAGTTCAGGGGAATGAACGGCCCGTCGCAGCGCGCGCTCGCGCGGTGTATCGCCAGCGCCAGCAGTTCCTTGCCGCTGCCGCTGCCCCCCGAGATCAGCACGCTGATGTTGCTGGACGCGACCTGCTGCGCGGTCTGCAGCAGGCGCTCCATCACCTGGCTGCGCGACTGGACGTGATCGCGCCAGCCGCCCTGCGTCGCCGGCGGGCGGCTCGCCGCCGACACGCTGAGCGCGCGCTCGATCAGGCTCTTCAGCTGCTCGCGCTCGATCGGCTTGGTGAGGAAACCGAACACCCCTTTCTGGGTCGCGGCAACCGCGTCGGGGATCGATCCCTGGGCCGTGATGATGATCACCGGCAGGCCGGGGTAATAGTGCTGGACGTGCTCGAACAGTTCGATGCCGTCCATGCCTTCCATGCGCAGGTCCGAGATCATCAGTTCGACCGGGCGCCCGCGCAGGCGCTGCAGCGCCTCGGTCCCGCTGGCGGCGGTGACCACCTCGAAGCCCTCGGCCTCCAGGCGCAGCACCAGCAGCCGCATCAGGCTCGGGTCGTCATCGACCAGCAGGATCCGTCCGCGCGGGGCGTTCACCGCTGCCCGCCCTGCTCTTCGCGCCGCTGGTGCATGCTGTCCTCGAGGGTCGTGAGCGAGCGGATCTTCTCCTCCAGCGCCTGCACCTCGGCTTGCCTCTGCACGAGCAGCGCCTCCTGCTCGGCAAGGCTCTTGCGCAGTTCCGTGCGCTGCTGCTGCGCGTTGAGGCGCGACTGGTTGAAGGCCTCCAGCAGGCCGGCCAGGCGGCGCACGTCCGGCGGCAGCGTCTCGTCGGCGCGCAGCGCACGCATGGTGTCGCGCGCCAGCGCCCACGAGTTCCACTCGCCGAGTTGCTGGTGCAGCAGGGCCAGGCGATAGCGCTGCGCGGGCGTCGGGGAATCCGCCTGCATCGCGGCGAGCTGCGCGCGCGCTTCCCGGGCCGACAGTTGCAGTGCGCTGTCGGCATCGCGCAGCCATTGCGACAGCATGACGCTGTCCGGGTCCGGCGCCTGCGGCATTGCCGGCGCGGGCGCCGGCGCCTGCGGCGGCGTGGCCTGGCATGCGGCCAGCAGCACGCCGGCGAGCAGCAGGGCGAGGATTCTCATGCGGGCTCCTCCAGGCGCGGCAGGGTGATGCGAAAGCAGGTGCTGTAGGGTTTGCGCGGCACCAGTCGCAGCGAACCGCCCTGCGACTCGATGCATTCGCGCGCCACGCTCAGGCCGATGCCCGAGCCCTTGATCGCACCGCGACGGCCCGTCGAGCCCTGGAAAAACGGCTCGAAGATGCGCTCCGCCTCGTCGGCCGGGATGAGCGGTCCGTGGTTTGCCACGTCGATCTCGAGCATGTCCCGGTGCACGCGCCAGTGGATCAGCACCTCGCTGTCCTGGCTCGCGTAATTCGCCGCGTTGGAGACCAGGTTGTCGAGCGCGGTCCTGAGCTTGCCCGCGTCCATCACCCACAGCGCCTGCTCGTCGCGCAGCACGGCCACGAGGCCGTGGCGTTTGAGGCCCAGGCGATGCGAGTCGACAACCTCGGCAACCAGCGGCCCCAGCGCCACTTCGCACGGCCTCACCTCGGCGCGGTGCAGAAGCTGGTTGTAGTCGAGCAGGTTCTCGATCAGCCGCTGCAGCTCCTTGCTGTTCTGCTGCACGATGGACACGATCTCGCGCTGCGCGGGGTTCAGCGCCGGACCCACGACGCCTTCGGCCAGCAGGTCGGCTCCCTCGCACAGGCTGGCCAGCGGGGTCTTCAGCTCGTGCGAGATGTGGCGCAGGAACTGCTGCTTCTGCGCATCGAGCTCCGCCAGCTGATCGCGCAGCCACGAGAGCTGACGGCCCAGCAGCTGCATTTCCCGCGGCCCCTGGATGCGGATGGCTCCCCCGGCGCGGGCACTCCCGAGCTGGCGGATGACCTGCTCGAGCTGGCGGATCGGCTGGTTGATCAGGTAGGTGAACAACAGCGCGAGCGGCACCGTCAGCAGCGCCAGGGCGCCGGCGATGAGGATCATGCGGGTGCGTGTGGCGTCCGCCGCAAGCAACTGCGCCGCGAGCTCCGCGTCGACCTGAAGCCTGCTGCTGTGCCCGGTAGCCTGCGCCTCGCGGCTGATCGGGTCGAACAGCGCCAGGGCCGTCTCCAGGCGCGCGGCATCCCCGGGCACCAGCGTCAACTCGTGCTGCAGCTCGCGCAGCTGCTCGCCCAGGCGTTCGACCGCCGGGGCGCCCCCGGCGTCGAGGCGCTCGCCAATGGTGGCCAGTGTCGCCTGCAGCTCATCGAACCCCTCCAGCACCAGGCGCAGCAGGGACGCATCCCCGAGCGTGGCGTACTGGCGCGTGCGCCGCTCCAGGTCGAGCAGGTCGCCCTGCAACTGCTGCGTCGAGCGGGTCAGGGTGACGGTGCGCTCGTTGAGGCGGGCGTTGTCCACGGCCTGCTCCACCAGCGTCTGCACGGCCAGCACCACCGCGGCGCTCAGCGGCGCGACCACCGTCAGGAAGCCCAGCAGGATCAATTGCAGGATCGAACGGGGGCGCCAGCGCATGTCGCGGAATACCCGGCTCCGGATGCATCGAAAAAGGGTGGCCATTCTAGCCCGACGCATCGTTTACCCGAACTCCCGCCCCTCACCCGCCTCCTCGTGCGTCACACCGTCGCGGATATGGTAGATGCGTCTGAAGGTGGGAATGATCTTCTCGTCGTGGGTGACCACGATGATCGCGGTCTCGAACTTGCGCGCCATCTCGTTGAGGATGCGGATCACCGCCATCGCGCGCTCGCTGTCCAGCGGCGCCGTGGGCTCGTCGGCGAGTATCACCGGTGGGCGGTTTACGAGGCCGCGTGCAATCGCGACGCGCTGCTGTTCGCCGCCCGACAGGGTGGCCGGGCGGGCTTCCAGGCGGTCGCCCAGGCCGACCCATTCGAGCATGTCGGCGACCGGCCGGGCGAGGTCCTGCTCGGC
>JAKJFB010000284.1 GCA_022705125.1 Pseudomonadota bacterium | reverse complement strand
GCTGGGCCAGCACCCGCGCGGCCGCCAGCCCGTTGTGGCCGGCGCCGATCACGATGGCATCCCACTGGCCGTCCATCGCACACCCCGCTGTCGATGTTTTGTGTTTTGTGGTGCAACCGGGCAATCTTGCGGTCATTTTCCGCGAGCGCGCAAGCAGGCCCGATGTCGACCACCGCCGCGATCGTCTCCGTGCTAGGCAGCAGCGGGCGCCTGCTGGCGGATGCCGTGCTCGACTGGCACCCGCGAACGCTGCCGCGGCGTGGCCGCGCCGTGGAGGACGCCGCGTTCCTGAACCGCCTGCTGGCCGAGCACGGCAGCGATGCGCGCAGCCGCGCGGCGCGAGGCACGCCCGCCGAGCAGCAACTGCAGCAACCGCGTGCTGGAGGTGGACTGGGCGCACGGCGAGGGCATGCCGCGCACGCTGTTCCTCAAGCTCCCGGGCGAACCGCTCGCAACCCGCTTCTTCTGCAATGCGATCCGCGTCTGGGAACTGGAATGCGCGTTCTTCCGCTCGTTCGCGCACGACTTCCCGCTGCGCCTGCCCCGGGTGCATGCAATCGCGACGCGCGGCAGCCGTTTCGCGCTGCTGCAGGAGGATCTCGGCGCCGATCCCGCGGTGCGGCTGTTCACGAACCGCGCGATGCTCGAGGGGGTGCCGCTGGAGCTGGCGCGGCGCTGCATCGAGGCATTCGCCACGTTTCATGCGCACTACCACGGCCTGGATGCGCAGGCGCGCGAGCGTCGGTTGCCGCTCGCGCGGCACCCGTTCCTGTCGCCGCACATGTCCGCGATCTCGCAGGCCATCAACCGTGCGGCGGTGGAACCCTGCCGGCGCAAGGCGCCCGCGGTGTTCGGCGCAGCGCAGGCGGCACGGTTTCGTGCCGCGATGGGGCGCTGGCAGGACCTGCAGGCCTGGTGGTACCGCGAGCCGCTCACGCTGGTGCACGGCGACAGCCACATCGGCAACTTCTTCGTCGACGGCGAGCGCATGGGCATGCTCGATTTCCAGGCCGCGCACTGGAGCAAGGGCATCCGCGACCTGCAGTACTTCCTGGTGAACTCGATGCGCGCGGAGGAGCTGGCGCGCCACGAGCGCGCGCTGGTGTCGGAGTACGCCGCCGCGCTGCGCGCGCGCGGCGTCGCATTGGCGGACGACGAGGCCTGGGCGCAGTACCGCGGCTTCGCCTTCCAGCCGCTGATGACGATCGTGACCTCGCTGGGGCTGGGCCCGCTGACCGAGCGCGATGCGCTGATGGAAGCGGTGCTGGCCCGCGCGCTCGCGCTCATCGAGCGCACCGCATTCCACGACTGGCTCGATGCGCTGCCGCGCGCAGCCTGAACCGATACCTGCCGCCAGGAGCCCCACGCATGCCCCGCCCCGCGCTGCCGCTGCCCGTACGCCTGCTGAACACCGGCTTCGCCGCGCTGGGGCGCACCGGTCCGCGACTGCTGCCGCTCGACCCGGAACGCCTGATGGAAGCCGCGGCGCGCACCGCGGGGCTGGACGACTTCGGCTCGCCGTACTTTCGCGAGCCGCTGGCACGTCTGTGCGATTCTCTGGAGCGCGAGGCGCGGCTGACGGCGCTAGGGCGCATGATCGCGCGCCAGGACATCCTGCGGCTGCTCGGCAACCGCTTGCGCTGGGTCGACATCTTCCGGCAGCACCCGGAGATCGGTGCGGAACGCTTAGTCGCGCCGGTATTCATCCTCGGCATGCCGCGCACCGGCACCACCAGCATGCACGAGCTGCTGGCGCTCGACCCGCAGTTCCGCGTGCCGCTCAGCTGGGAGGTGGCACACCCCTTTCCGCCGCCGGAGACCGCGAGCTATCGCAGCGACCCGCGCATCGCGCAGGTGGATGCGGAGCTGGCACGGGTCGACCGGCTGCTGCCCGAGTTCCGCAACATGCACCCGATGGGCGCCGAGCTGCCGCAGGAGTGCGTGGGGCTGTTCGCGCACGACTTCGTGTCGATGATCTTCGACGTGCAGTTCCGGCTGCCCGCGTACCAGGAGTGGCTCATCCGCGAGGACATGGGCGAGGTGTTCCGCAACCACCGCGGCTGGCTGCAGCTGCTGCAGTGGAAGAAACCCGGCGACACCTGGGTGCTGAAATCGCCACAGTACCTATGGAACATCGAGGACATGCTGCGCGAGTACCCGGACGCGCGCGTGATCCAGATTCACCGCGACCCGGTGACGGTGGCGATGTCGGTGGGCAGCCTGACGGCCACGCTGCGCGGCCTGGCCTCGGGCACGGTCGACCTGAAGGAAGTGACGCAACACTACGCGGACCTGCTCGACTTCGGCACGCGCCGCACGATGGCCGCGCGTGCGAGCGGGCTGCTGGGCGCCGGGCGCGTGATCGACGTGCAGTTCGCGGACTTTCGGGCCGATGCACTGGCCGAGATCCGGCGCATCTACGCGCACCTCGGCTTGCGCCTGGACGATGCCGTCGCCGAGGCGATGCGGCGCTTTCTCGATGCGGGCAGGGCGAGCGCTCGCCACGCGCGCCACCGCTACGACCTGGCGGCCTCGGGCATCGACCTGGCGCGCGAGCGGGAGCGCTTCGCCGACTATCAGCAGGCCTACGGCATCGGTTCGGAGATCTCGGGCGGCTCGTACCAGAACGGCGAGGAATACGCGCGCTCCTGCAGCACCTGAGGCGCGGGCGCCTCGACCTTCAGCTTCGCGGCGTCGTGGGTGCTCCAGCGCGGCGTCGGGATCTCGAGCACGCGCACGTAGTAGAACGCGCGTGTCGCCGGATCGAACTCGGGATCTTCCCACAGCACCTCGAGCGCGGCGGCGCCGATGGTGTTCGTGTAGCTCGCCGCGGCCACATCGACTGTCGAGCCCACGGGAGGCAGCTTGCCGGTGGCGGGGTCGGGCACGCGATCGCCGCTCCAGGCGACCTCGAAGATCTTCTCCTGGCCCTGGCCGCCTGCGTCGAGCCAGCCCTTGATGACCTGCACGCGGTCGAGGTTGGCGCCGTCGGGGTCCTTGGCCGCGCGGATCAGCAGGCGCGGCGCGCCGGCGTCCGCCGGGCGTGCGGGCAGGTCGCCGCCCATCGGCACGCCGCCCGCGTAGGCCTTGTCGAGGTAGGCGAGGTCGCCGAGCAGCGCCTGTTCGTAGCCCCAGCCCCCGAAGACGCGAAGGCCGATGCGCGGCCCCGAGGTCGCGTAGGTCTCGCCGCGACGCAGCGCGTCGAAGATCGCCTCGCGCGTGTTACCGGTGGCCCACACGGCCGCGAGGCCCTGCGCGCTCATGATCCGACCGAGTCCGCGGTGCAGTTCGGAGGCCGGCTTGATGTCGAGGCGCTGCTCGGGCGTACCGTCGATGAGCGGCAGCTTGCCGTGGTAGTTGTCTTCCTCGATCGGCGAGGTGGAGTTGTGCGAATCGCTCGAGCCGATGAACGAGAAGTGGTACGGGTTGCCGATGCCGCTGGCGTCGAGCTCGAGGCCCACCCCGAGGGCCTCGCGCACGTAGCTGCCGGCGGGCTGCGAGATCGTCGGCTCCGGGCCCATCTTCAACGTGATCGGGAAGATCTCGAAGTTCGCGAACTCGTCGTTCGGCGCGAGCACGGGGTGCACTTCCGACTGGCCCTTGATCTGGATGATCTCGTGCACGGGCTCGTTGCGCATGCGCCTGCTGACGTAGTCGGCGTCGAAGGGGCGACCGTCGAAGGTGCGCGTGCCGAACATCAGCCCGTTGCTCGCATTCTGGTTGTGCGGTATCGCGAGGCTGTCGATGCCGGCGGCGCGCTTCTCCTCGAGCCAGGCCCAGAGCTGCTCCGGGTCCGGCGAGTCGAAACTGCTGAACGGCCGCTCGGGCACGGTGTCGCCGCGAAAGATCACGTTGCGATGGAGGTTGTTGCCGTCGATGGTGCTGGTCCACTCGTAGCCGACCAGCGCGGTGAAGGCGCCCGGGTCGTTGTGGCGGTTGGCCGCGGCCACGATCTGCTGCCAGACGCTGGAGGTCACCTGCGGGCTCACGAGTTCCGCGATGGGCTCGCCGCTGTTCAGCGTTCCGACCACTTCCGTGAGCGCGGTCTGTGCTTCGCCCGGGTCTGCCGACATGAAGCGCGCCGCCAGCGGCAGCTTCGACAGCGGGCTCTGCGGATCGGCGAGCTGCGGCAGCACGCCCATGTATTCCGAATGGTCCGTGACCGCGGCGAAATCGAGCGGGCGGTGCAGCCGCACCGGATAGCCTGCCGCGTGCAGCGTCTGCTCCCCCTTCGCGAAGCGGTAGGCGTCGTCGGGTAGCGTGCGGTTGCCGACCGCGAAGGCATCGGGCGAGAAGCTGGTGTGGATGTGCAGGTCGCCGAACAGCACGCGCTCGGGATGGGGCGGCGCTACCGGCTGCGCCGGGGCCTCGACAGGCGTCGCCGCGAGCACGGC
>JAKJFB010000283.1 GCA_022705125.1 Pseudomonadota bacterium | reverse complement strand
CCCGACTACGCGCTACAGTTCGCCGACCTCAACGCCTTCATGAGCATCGGCGGCTTCCTGTTCGGCCTGTCGCAGCTGCTCTTCCTGTGGGGCGTGGTGCGCTGCATGCGCGGCATCGGCGACAAGGCCACCGATCGCGTGTGGGAGGGCGCACAGGGGCTGGAGTGGGAGGTGCCGTCGCCCGCGCCTTACCACACCTTCGACACTCCGCCGGTGGTCAAGTGAGCGCACGGCGGCACAGGGAGGACGCGAGATGTCTGCCCACCGTAGTTTGATCAACAAGCTGCTGCTGGCCTGTGCGGCGATGTTCGCCTTCGGCTTCGCGCTCGTGCCGCTGTACGACGTGTTCTGCGACATCACCGGCATCAACGGCAAGACCGACAAGGTGGCGGCGGCGGCCCCGGACCGCGTCGACCGCGGGCGCGAGGTCAGCGTCGAGTTCCTCGCCACCCACGACCCCGCGGTGGCGGTGGACTTCGCGCCCGAGACCGCGCGCCTGCGGCTCAACCCGGGGGAGCTGCAGCTCGTGTCCTTCGTGGTCGAGAACCGCAGCGACCAGCCGATCGTGACCACCGCAGTACCCTCGGTGTCGCCCGGCGAGGCCGCACGCCACTTCATGAAGATCGAATGCTTCTGCTTCCAGGAGCAGCCGCTGGCGCCGGGCGAGCGCAAGCTCATGCCGGTGCAGTTCTACGTCGATCCGGAACTGCCCGAGCGTTTCAAGAACCTGACGCTGTCGTATCGCCTGTATCGCAGCGTCGGCCAGCGCGCGAGCCGCTGACGCGGCGCGGCCCGGGCGCGCGCGACCGCAGCAAGGGAGAAGCACCATGGCGACGACCACGCAGCAGAAGTACTACGTCCCGCACGACAGCGCCTGGCCGATCGTCGGGGCGCTCGCCCTGCTGCTGATCGGCTACGGCGCGGCGACCTGGATCAGCCAGCTCGACCAGCCCGAGGCGCGTAGCGGCCCCTGGGTGTTCGGCGCTGGCTTCGCGCTGCTGGTGGTGACGCTGTTCGGCTGGTTCGGCGAGGTCATCGACGAATCGCAGCGCGGGCTCTACAGCGCGCAGCTCGAGCGTTCCTTCCGCCAGTGCATGAGCTGGTTCATCTTCTCCGAGGTCATGTTCTTCCTCGCCTTCTTCGGCGCGCTGTTCTATGCGCGCGTGGTGGCGGTGCCGTGGCTGGACGGCGCCGGCGACAACGCGATGACCGCCGCGATCCTGTGGCCGAATTTCGAGGCCGCCTGGCCGCTGCTCCAGACCCCCGGCGGCACCGCGACCCAGGCCATGCCATGGACCGGCATTCCGCTGCTCAACACCCTGATCCTGCTCGCCTCGTCGGTGACGCTGCAGGTGGCGCACGTGGCGATCGAGCAGGGCAAGCGCCTGCGCCTGAAGCTCTTCCTGTCGATCACCGTGCTGCTCGGCGTGGTGTTCCTGTTCCTGCAGGGCTACGAGTACATGCACGCCTATCGGGATCTCGGCCTGCGCCTGGATTCGGGCGTGTATGGCAACACCTTCTACCTGCTCACCGGCTTCCACGGCCTGCACGTGACCATCGGCGCGCTGATCCTGCTCGTGATGCTGCTGCGCATCGTGATCAAGGACCACTTCACCGCCCAGCGCCACTTCGGTTTTCAGGCCGCGGCGTGGTACTGGCATTTCGTGGATGTGGTGTGGCTCAACCTCTTCGTCTTCGTCTATGTGCTGTGAGGCCCGGCCATGCGGACTCAGTACGGACGTGCATGCGGCGTGATCACCCCGGTGGCGAGCAGCACCAGCAGCAGCCCCAGCACTGCCGCCGAGAACGCCAGCCGGCGGCCGAGGAACTTCGACATCGGCGGGGCGCTGCCGTCGCCCTTCAGCATCACGTACAGCGCCTGGAACAGGCTGACGACGACCAGCACGAGCAGCACGACGATGACGAGCTTGAAGGCCATGGGTGAGCTCCGGCGGAGGACCGATGAAGATTAGCGCGTTCGGCCACGCCTGGGTGCTGCGCTGGCGATGGATGCTCGCGGTGCTCGCGATCGCCGCGCTGCCGGCAGGCCTGTCGGCGTGGCAATGGCAGCGCGGCGAGGACAAGGCCGCCACGCTGGCGCGGATCGCGCGGTGGGCGAGCGAGGGCGCGGTGGGCCTGGACGGTCTCGGTGCGCGCGCCGATGCGGCACAGATCGACGGCATGGTGCTCGACTTCGAGGCGCGCTGGATCGCGCCGATGGTGTGGCTGGTGGATAACCGCGTCGTCGACCGCAGGCCGGGTTACGACGTGGTGATCGCGGTCGAGGACATCGGCGCGGCCCGCGTCGCCGGCAGCCGCAACGCCCCGGCGCGGGCGGCGCTGGTGAATCTCGGCTGGATCGCGGCCGAGGGCGGACGCGAGGTGCTGCCGACGCCGGTCATCCCGTCGCAGTTGCGCGTGCACGGCCTCTTGCGCACCGAGCTTGGCGGCCTGCTGCTCGGCACCAACCTCGAGGACCACGGGCATTGGCCGATGCGCATCCAGCGCGCGGACCCGGCGCAACTCGCGGTCTGGCTGGCGGTGCCGCTGGCGCCGGGGCTGATCTACCAGCAGCAGGCCTCGCCCTTCCATATCCATTACCGGCCGGTGGTGCTGCCGCCCGCGCGCCACCGCGCCTACGCGCTGCAATGGGGCCTGCTCGCGCTCGCGGTGGTCGCCGTCGCGCTGGCTGCGAGCGCACGCCGGGTGCCGGCCGTTTCAGGGGAGATCGCGCATGAGCAGCCGTAAGTTCTTCAGCCTCTTCGTGCTCTGTGCGCTGGTCCCGCTGGCGGCGGCGTGGGCGAGCCTGCGCTGGGGCTGGTTTTCCGCCGCGCCGACCGTCAATCACGGCGAGTGGCTGACGCAGGAGCTGCGGCTGCTGCCGGCGCCGGAACGTGGCGGCGGGCGCTGGCATCTGGTCTACGTGCCGGCGGCGGAGGGCGAGCCGGCGTGCGCGGAGGAGGGCGGGGCGGGCACTCCCCCGTCCCGCTGCGCGCAGGCACTGCGGATCCTGCAGCAGCTTCACGCCGGCCTCGGCCGCAAGCAGGCGCGGGTGCAGGCGCTGGTGCTGGCGGTGGAGAGCCCGGTCGCGCGCGCGCGCTTTCCGCACGTCGAATGGCAGGCCGCGCAGGTCGGCGATGTCGAGGTCCAGGGGCGGATCGTGCTGGTCGATCCGCGCGGCCTCGCCCTGCTGCGCTACGCGGTCGAGCCCGGCCCGCAGCAGGCGCAGCGGGTGGCGGGCGACATCCGCAGCGACCTGCTGCGCCTGATGAACTACGAGCGCAGCGGTGTGTGAGGAGAGGGCGATGACGCGCGTGCGCTGGCTGGTGGATGCAACCCTGGTGCTCGCCCTGGCGGTGATCGCGCTCGGCGCCTACACCCGGCTCACCGACGCCGGGCTGGGCTGCCCCGACTGGCCGGGTTGCTACGGACGGCTGACGCCGCCGGTGCATGACGAGCACATCGCCGCGGCGCAGGCGCGCTTCCCCGCTGCGCAGGTCGATCCCTTCAAGGCGCGCAACGAGATGGTGCACCGCTACCTCGCCGGCCTGCTCGGGCTGTGCGTGCTGGCGATCTTCGCGGTCTCGCGCCGCCTGCCGCGCGGGCGCGGGTTGGCCGCGGCGCTGCTGGCGCTGGTGGTGTTGCAGGCCGCGCTCGGCATGTGGACGGTGACGCTGAGCCTGATGCCGGTGGTGGTGGTGGCGCACCTCTTCGGCGGCTTCGCGCTGCTGTCGATGCTGGCGCTGCTGCGCGTCGAGCTCGGCCACGACCGCCCCGAGCCTGCCCGGCCCGCCGAGCCCGGGCTTGTCCGGCTGCTGCCGCTGGCCTGGCTCGCCGTCGTCGTGCTGCTGGCGCAGATCGCGCTCGGCGGCTGGACCTCGGCCAACTACGCAGCGGCGGTGTGCCATCAACTGCCTTTGTGCGAAAGCGGCTGGAGCGCGCGGTTCTCGCTGCGCGCCGCCTTCGGTTTGCCGCTGGGACACGAGACCTACGAGTTCGGCGTGCTGCCCTACGAGGCCCGGATGAGCATCCACGTGCTCCACCGCATCGGTGCACTGGTGGCCACCGCCGTGCTCGCCAGCCTGGTGCTGCTGTGCCGGCGTCGGGCGGCGAGCGTGCGCCTGCGCCGGCTCGCGGCGGCGGTCGGCGCCTTGCTGGTGCTGCAGGTGACGCTCGGCCTGGTCAACGTCGTCGGCCAGGTACCGCTCTTCAATGCGGTCGCCCACAACCTGACCGCGGCCTGCCTGCTGGCCGCCCTGGTGCTGCTGGTGCGGCAGATCCGGGTGAACGCGGCTCGAGGGGCGGGTGCCCGAGGACGGGCGTGGGCGGGACCTTCGCACGGGGGAGCGCTCGAGGGCCCGCTAAGGGCCCGCTGAGGGCTCGATGAGGGCTCGCG
>JAKJFB010000282.1 GCA_022705125.1 Pseudomonadota bacterium | reverse complement strand
GAAGCGCATGAGCAAGGAACGCCGGTTTCAGACGCACGTGAGCAAGCCCGAATGGAGGACCGCGTGATGCCCATCCGCTTCCTCAACGGCCAGAGCAATGTCTTCGCCGCCGCCAACCCCTTCGAGGTCTCCGAGTACGTGCGCGCCAACGTGGGCTCGCACAGCCTGCGCCTGCCGCGCGCCAGCGACGCCAGCGCCTCGCTCAGCCACCGCCGCGCCGGCACCCTCGACCTGTGCCGTCTCAGCTACGGCGCGCAGGCCCGCGTGCTGTCCGAGAGCCTCGGCGACATCTACCACGCCCAGTTCATCCTGCAAGGCTATTGCAGCTACACGCTCGCCAACCGCACGCTCGACCTGCCCGCCGGCCACGTGCTGGTGCTCAACCCGGACGAGCCGGTGGACCTCACCTACTCGGACAACTGCGAGAAGTTCATCGTCCGCATCCCCTCGGCGATGCTCGACGACGCCTGCACCGAGCACCGCTGGTTCAAGCCCAACGAGCGCATCAAGTTCAGCCCCGAGCCGCAGCGTTTCGAGGACATCGACAGCCTGCTGCTGTTGCTGCGCCTGCTCTGCGAGGAGGCCGAATCCGAGCTGGCGACGCCGCAGATGCTGCAGCACTACTGTCGCGTGGTCACCACCAAGCTGATGGTGATGCTCAAGCACAACGTCAGCATGGTCGCCCCCACCCGGCACGCGCCCAGCTTCGAGCGCCTGGTGAACTACATCGAGCGCAACATCAAGCTCGATCTCAGCGCCGAGGATCTCGCCCACTACGCCGGGCTGAGCCTGCGCTCGCTCTACCTGCTGTTCGAGAAGAACGTGAAGACGACGCCGAAGAACTTCGTGCGCCAGAAGAAGCTCGAGAAGGTGCATTCGATCCTGAGCGACCCGGGCCAGGCCTGTCCGAACGTCACCGCGGTCGCGCTCGAGTACGGCTTCTCGCACCTGGGCCGCTTCTCCGAACTTTACAAGTCCACCTACGGCGTGCTGCCCTCGCAGTCGATCCGCTGCCGCCAGCCCCAGCCCGGGCGCTGAACAGCGACCGGCGCCCGCAGCCGGGCGCCGCATCTTCCGTACCCCACCCTGCCCCGCCCTCCTCCGGGCGGGGCAGGGTCACGACCCCACCTGGAGAAATGCGCCATGGAACGCATCGCGATCAATCCCCCCGAGCTCTTCAGCGGCAAGGCCTTCAGCCAGACATTCTCGATCAGCACGCCGCAACGGCTGATCTTCGTGTCCGGCCAGGTCGACTGCGACCGCGAGGGCAAGGTGCGCAACCCCGACGACCTCGAGGCGCAACTGAAAGGCACGCTCGACAACCTCGAGATCGCACTGCGCGCGCAAGGCGCGAGCATGCGCGACCTGGTGCAGGTGACGATCTACGTCGTCGGGCTGCGCCCCGAGGACACCACGCGCATCCGCGAGATCCGCTCCGCCTACTTCGACGCCGAGCGCCCGCCGGCGGTCACCCTGCTCGGCATCGAGCGCCTCGCCTTCCCCGGGCTGCGCGTCGAGATCGACATCATCGCGGCGCAGTGACGCAAAGGCCCGGCGCGCCGCGCTCCGGCGCCGCCGGGCAGGCAGGGCACGCGCATGCCGTCGGCGCGCGATCAGCCCTTGCGCGGCGGATTCAGGAAACCGCGCATCAGGCGGGTGAGGCGCGGCATCACCACCCAGGTCATCGTCACCACGATCAGCGCAGTGAGCACCGCGGTGCGCGGCAGGAAGGGCAGCGGCTGGATCCACGGCAGCACGAACCACAGGAAGAAGGACACGGTGGGGAAGATCCCCAGCCAGGTCACCACCGCCATGCGCACGCGCGGCGGATGCATCGTCGCGGGCACCACCGCGGGCTCGAACCAGGCTTCGAGCCCGCTCAGCTTGCGGAATTCAGGCTCGCCCTCGGCCACCGCCTTCATGCGCTCGAGCAGCTCGTGTCGTGCCTCGCTCATGTCCCAGGCCTGCAACTCGGCCTCCGAGGCGAAGCGGATCACGAGCTGATACTCCTCGCCCGCCGCCTCGGGCGGAATCAGATCGCCGCCCAGAAAACCCTTGTGCTCGCGCATCTTGGCGAGCATTTCACGCAGCATCACTTCGTACTCGGCCTCATGCCCCGGGCGCGCGCGGCGGCGGGCGATGCGGGTGATGCGGGCGGGAGCGGCGGCAGGTGCATTCATCGAGGACTCTCCTGTTCTGACGGGGCGGTGAAGCCGGATTGCGCATCACCGCGGGTAGAGCTCTACTCTAACGCATAATTCTCGAGATTTTTATAAATAATCGTGACTAATATTTTGCATGGTCACGATCGGCCGCTCCGCGCACACGGCAGACGAAAAACCCCGGCCACCAGGACGGTGTGCCGGGGTTGTGCGCGCAGCTCCGGGAAAGGCCCCGCCGCCTCTTACAGCGGCATGATCAGCTTGAGGATGAACTTGTCGCCCTCGAAGCGGTTCTCCGCGCCCGTTTCACGGTTCCACTGGCCAGTGAAATGCACGCCGCCCTTGGTCGTGTAGCTGACGGTGGGGCCGATGGCGAAGACCTCACCCTTGCGTCCGTCCGACCACGGTCCAAGCGCGGACGAGATCGTCTGTCCATTGAGCTTGTCATTGCCCGTCTGCTTCAGGTAGTAACCGGACAGCCCCACGCCCCACGGCCCGAATCGCTTGCCGACGAGATAGTCGAAGTGGAACTCGTCACCCGACTCATACTTCATCTTGGGCGCGCCGAGGGCGGGACGGAAATCACTGTTCGACGTCTTGATGTTGTACATGATCTTGGACGACACCTCCCAGCCGGTGTCTCCCATGTAGCTGAACGCGAACAGCGGCTCGAAGCTCCAGTAGTTGGCGCCGATGCTCTGGCGCGGCTCACCCGATTTGTAGGCTCCCACCGGCAGATTGATGTCGAGCCCGATCGCCCAGTGCCAGTTCTTGGAATGCCAGGAGACGATGAAGGGGTCGATGGTGATGTCGCCAAGACCGAACTTGGACTCCGAGCCCGCACCCAGCGCCACGTCCTGATGCACCAGCGGCACGATCACGTGCCAACCCCAGTTGCCACCCAGGATCTTGTACTCGCTGGTGTGCACGAAGCGGAAGGCGTTGAACCAGGCATCGACGCCGGCGCCCGCGACCTTGTTGCCGCCACCGTCGACCAGATCCCCGCTGTAATAGCCGAAGTAGTTGATGAAATAGTTCCCCGGCGGCGGCACCGCGCCGGCCAGCCAGGTCTCGGCCCCGTTCGGATACTGGTCACCGCCTTCCTTGGCGTGGGCGCCGCCGATCGCGAGCGCACCGAGCGCGACCGCAGCCGCAATCTTGCTGATGTTCATCCCTTGAATTCCTCCTTGATTGGTCTTGCGACGAGTGTGCTGCTCCTGGACCGGCGCCCTCTGCGGAGCGCTCGGTGAATCTCATTCTCGCGGGTGCACGACCGTCAGCGCCCGAGGTCCTTCGCCGACACCCCGCCGATGCCCCAGTTGGTCTTGGGCACCTCGCGGATGACGACGCGCACGCTCTCGATCGGAGCGCCGACGGCCTCGACGATCGCCTGGGTCACCTTCTGGATCACTGCGCGCTTCTGGTCTTCGGTACGGCCTTCCATCATGGTGATTTCTGCCAGCGGCATGGTCTCTTCCTCCGGTTGTCGAACTATTGCGAGCCGGCGCCCCCGGCGTCCGGCCCGCGGAAAACGACCGGTGCGGCCCGCGCCGCACCGGCGGCGACTCACACCGCCAGGCCGCGCGCCTTGGCGAGGTTGAGCGCGGTGTCCTCGATCATGTCTTCCTGGCCGCCGACCATGCCGCGCCTGCCCATCTCGACCAGGATCTCGCGCGCCGGCACGCCGTACTTCTTCTCGGCGCGCTTGGCGAACAGCAGGAAGGAGCCGTACACCCCGGCGTAGCCGAGCGTGAGCGCATCGCGGTCGATGCGGATCGGGAAGTCCATGATCGGCACCACCAGGTCTTCGGCCACGTCCTGGATCTTGAACACATCCACGCCGGTCTCGATGCCCATCAGGTCGCACACCGCGATGAAGACCTCCAGCGGGGTGTTGCCCGCGCCGGCACCCAGGCCCGCGGCGGCCGCGTCGATGCGGGTGGCACCCACTTCCAGCGCGGCCAGGCTGTTGGCCACGCCCATGGCGAGGTTGTGGTGGCCGTGGAAGCCGAGTTCGGTCTCGGGCTTGAGCGCGTCACGCACCGCGGACAGGCGTGCCTTCACCGTGTCGGGCAGCAGGTGGCCGGCCGAGTCGGTGACGTAGATGCAGTTGGCGCCGTAGCTCTCCATCAGCCTGGCCTGCGTGACCAGGCCTTCGGGGCTGTTCATGTGCGCCATCATCAGGAAGCCCACGGTGTCCATGCCCAGCTTGCGCGCCATGCCGATGTGCTGTTCGGAGA
>JAKJFB010000281.1 GCA_022705125.1 Pseudomonadota bacterium | reverse complement strand
GCGAGCAGGGCTTCACCGGCACCGTGGAGGGCAACCGCCTGAAGTTCGACCTCAAGGTCGAGAAGCCGATGAAGATCACGCTGAAATACGACCTGACGGTGGACGGCGACCGCATCAGCGGCAAGGTCAAGATGGGCATCTTCGGATCGGCCCGGCTGAGCGGGCATCGGGCGTGACATCCGGCGTGAACTGACCCGATGCCTGCTCCTTGACCGGTATCAGAATTGGTGTCATATAGTGGACATCAATTATGCGCAGGGGCATCTCATGAGCAGCGACGACAGTGTCTACTACGATCCGTACAAGGTAGAGATCACGCTCGATCCGTACCAGGTCTATCGGCGCCTGCGTGAGGAGGCGCCGCTCTACTACAACGAGCAGCACGACTTCTACGCCGTCAGCCGCTACGACGACGTGGAAGCGGGCTTGTCCGACAACGAGACCTTCAGTTCGGCGCGTGGCGGCATCCTCGAGATCATCAAGATGAACGTCGAGATGCCATCGGGCGTGTTCATCTTCGAGGATCCGCCGCTGCACACGGTTCACCGCGGCGTGCTGTCGCGGGTATTCACGCCGAAGAAGATGAACGCGCTCGAGCCGAAGATCCGCGAGTTCTGCGCGCGCTGTCTGGATCCGCTGGTCGGCACCGGCAGGTTCGACTTCGTCGCCGACCTCGGCGCCCAGATGCCGATGCGCGTGATCGGCATGATGCTCGGCATCCCGGAACAGGATCTGAGCGAGGTGCGCGAACGCTCCGATGCGAGCCTGCGCACCGAGGCCGGCCGGCCCATGGAGGATTTCGATCCCAGCGGCGGCGACATGATGCAGGAGTACATCGACTGGCGCATCAAGCATCCCTCGGACGACCTGATGACCGAGTTGCTGACCACCGAGTTCACGGATGAAACGGGCACCCGGCGGCGGCTCACCCGCGAGGAAGTGATCATCTTCTGCAATGTGCTCGCCGGCGCTGGCAACGAGACCACCAATCGGCTGATCGGCTGGACCGGCAAGCTGCTCGCCGAGCATCCCGAGCAACGGCGCCAGCTGGTCGCGGACCACTCGCTGATCCCCAACGCCATCGAGGAGATCCTGCGCTACGAGCCGCCGGGGCCGCACATCGGGCGATACGTCACGCGTGACACCGAATTCCACGGCCAGAAGGTGCCCGAGGGCAGCGCCATACTGTTCCTGGTCGGGGCGGCCAATCGCGACCACCGACGCTTCCTCGACGGCGATCGCTTCGATATCCGCCGGGAGAAGCGTCCAAACCTCGCATTCGGGTGGGGTATCCACACCTGTATCGGCGCGGCGCTGACCCGTGTCGAAGGGCGCGTGGCGCTGGAGGAGGTCCTCAAGCGTTTTCCCGAGTGGGACGTGGAATGGGACAAGGCGAAGCTGTCGCCGACCTCCACGGTGCGCGGCTGGGAAACCCTGCCCGTCGTGACGCGTTGAAAGCGGATCCCGGGAACAACGCGGCGTGAGCGCGGGCGCAGTCAGCGCTGCACGCTGACTGCGAGATCGGGGCGGCGACCGTTGCGAATGGCTTCCTCGATCAGGCCGATCAGCCAGGTGATGGCGCCAATGGCGCGCCCGGCATCGAAGCCCCAACTGGTGATCATGCGCTCGTAGGGCGGAAGGCTCCACAGGATGTCCAGCACGGCCGCCGCGGTCTCCTGGTCGTGATCCGGCCACGTCGGCGTCGCGCTGATGACCGCGCTCAGCAGTGCCTCGCGCCGTTGTCGATCCATCGATGCAAAGGTCGGATCGCTCACCTGCGACGGGGCGACGGCAAACGATGACAGGTAACTGAACATGCGGGCGATCACGCTCGCGAAGTCGTCCAGCTCCAATCCATCCAGCGAGACGCCTGACTCCTCGACCAGGCGCTGCAACACGGCGTCGCGCAGCAGGCGTTCGGTCGAAAAGTAGCGATGGACCGTCCGCTCACTGATGCCCGCGTGCTCGCCGACCGCGGCGGCGCTCAGGTTCTTCCAGTCCCACGCAGGAAAACCATGCACGAGCTCGGCGCCGGCGGCGATGATGCGCTCGCGGGTCTCTGCGCTCTGCTGTCGACGCACGGGGCTGTTGTAGCCGCGCCGCTGTGTCGCCGGTTCGCTCGATGTCGCGCGGGCTTTGCGTGATGATTTGGTCTTGGCTCTGATCATGTGCATCGCCGCCGGGATGGCTTGTACGGATGTGCGGATGCTACCAGTGTATGCGCCGGCCGCTCATTCGCACGAATCGACGCACTAGACAACATCGTCGACCAATAGCCGGGGAACGTGTATATAATGAAAAAAATTTTCCGGGCGCTCGCGCGCGGCCGCAGTCTAGCAGAGGGAGAGTGATATGTCGGAAGCGTTCATCATCGACGCCGTGCGCACGCCCCGCGGTATCGGCAAGCCGGGCAAGGGCGCGCTGTCGGGCATGCATCCGCAGCACCTCGCGGCAACCGTTCTCAAAGCGCTGCAGGAGCGCAATGGCTTGAATACCGCTGACGTCGATGACGTCATCTGGGGAACCAGCGCGCAGAAGGGCGGGCAGGGTGGGGACCTTGGGCGCATGGCCGCGCTGGACGCCGGATTCGATATCCGCGTGAGCGGCGTGACGCTGGACCGTTTCTGCGGCAGTGGTCTTACGGCCACCAACCTCGCCGCGGCGCAGATCATGTCGGGCATGGAAGACCTGCTCATCGCCGGCGGCACCGAAATGATGTCGCTGATCACGGCACTGGGACAGCAGGAAATGGCGGCCGGCTTGCGCTCGGCGGGAGGGATCGGTTCGGGTAATGCCAGGCTGCAGTTGCGGCATCCGCAATCGCACCAGGGCCTGTGTGCCGACGCGATCGCATCGCTGGAAGGTTTCGATCGCGCAACGCTGGATGCCTATGCACTCGAGAGCCAGCGGCGTGCCGCGGTCGCGATCCGCGAAGGGCGATTCGACCGATCGATGGTCCCCGTGATCGATGAGGAGGGCAAGGTCGTGCTCGCGAGCGATGAGCACCCGCGCCCGCAGACCACGGCGCAGGAACTCGCGGCGCTGAAACCGAGCTTCGCCCAGATCGCCGACATGGCGCCGGGCGCTGACGGGGTCACCTTCCGCCAGCTCATCAACCGACGCTACCCGGATCTGAAGATCGAGCACTTCCACCATGCGGGCAATTCCTCCGGTGTGGTCGACGGTGCCGCGGCGCTACTGCTGGCGTCCGCGGACTATGCGCGCAAGCACGGCCTGGCGCCGCGCGCGCGCGTGATCGCCACGGCGAACATGGGTGATGATCCGACCCTGATGCTCAACGCGCCGGCTCCCGCGGCGAAGAAAGTACTCGCGCGAGCCGGGCTGTCGGCCGACGACATCGATCTGTGGGAAGTGAACGAGGCGTTCGCCGTCGTGGCCGAGAAGTTCATCCGGGACCTGAAGCTGGATCGGGAGAAGGTCAACGTGAATGGCGGCGCCATCGCCCTGGGACACCCCATTGGCGCGACCGGCGCCGTGCTGATCGGTACCGTGCTCGACGAGCTCGAGCGGCGCGGCCTGAAGCGCGGGCTCGTGACGATGTGCGCGGCCGGTGGAATGGCTCCGGCCATCATCATCGAGCGCGTCTGATGTTCGCCGGCACGATCGAAGTTCGGGGCATTCATGGCAAGTACTGAGGACAGGATCGCACAGAAGCCCAGGCGGGATCCGGAGCGCACCCGCGAGGCGATACTGGAAGTCGCGGCCAAGCTGCTGGCCAGGGACGGCCCCGAGGGGCTCAGCGTCTCCCAGGTGGCGAAAGTCGCCGGGGTAAACCGCGGCACCGCATACCACCATTTCCAGACGCGCGAGCAGTTGTTGAAAGACACGACGACGTGGGTGAGTGAACGGCTGTGCAAGGAGGTTTTTGGCAACCTCGAGCCGGACGATGTGCAGGAGGAGCCGCTGGACCCGCGGGCCCTGAGCGAAAATCTCGCGAATTTCGCCATGGAAAACCCCGAGCTCGGCCGTATCTGGCTCGCGACCATGCTGAGATCCACCCGGCGCGCAAGCGATCCGTTCTGGCGACTGTACAAGAACCATATCGACAGGTTCGCGGAGTCGGAGCTTGCCCAACCCGATATCGATCGTGAGGTCCATGCGGCGGTGATGCTGTTCGGCGTGTTCCTGTGGCCGGTATGGGCGCGCGCCGGTGTGCAGAGCGCAAAGGAACGCCAGACGATGGCGAAGCGTTTTTCCGACGAGGCGTTGCGATTTGCCCTGCATGGTTCGATGCGCAAGGAGATGTTTCCCGAGCTCGCCATGCCGGAAACGCCTGCGCTGAATCCGCGGGGTCCGAAAGTGCGAACAACTGCCAGGAAACGCGCCGACTGAACATCGTGGGAGACACACCAATGACCGACAAACCCGCCGCGATGCTGCCGT
>JAKJFB010000280.1 GCA_022705125.1 Pseudomonadota bacterium | reverse complement strand
CGCCCGAGCGCTCGGCGAGCCGCTGCACCTCGTCGGCAACCACCGCGAAGCCACGCCCGGCCTCGCCGGCCATCGAGGCCTGGATTGCCGCGTTCAGCGCGAGGATGTTGGTCTGGTCGGCGATGTCGTTGATCAGCGACACGATGTCGCCGATCTCCTGCGAGCTCTCGCCGAGGCGCTTGATGCGCTTGGCGGTCTCCTGGATCTGCTCGCGGATCATGTCCATGCCGCCGATGGTGTTCTGCACCACGCGCGAGCCGGTGTTGGCGAGCGCCACCGAGCGGTCGGCGACACCAGCCGACTCGGCCGCGTTGGAAGACACCTGGTCGATGGTCATCGCCATCTCGGTGATCGCGGACGAGGCGCCGGCGATCTCCTGGGCCTGGTGCTCGGCGGCCTCCGCGAGGTGCAGCGCCGTGGCCTGGGTGTCTTCGGCGGCCTGCGAGACGTTGCGCGAGGTCTGGTTGATCGAGGACACCAGCACGCGCAACTGGTCGATGGTGTAGTTGATGGCGTCGGCGATCGCGCCGGTGAAGTCCCCGGTGACCGTGGCGCTGGTCGTGAGGTCGCCGTCGGCGAGCCCCGCGAGCTCGTCGAGCAGGCGCAGGATGGCCTGCTGGTTGCGCTCGTTGGTCGCGGCGGTCTGCGCCAGGCGCCGGCGCGTGTCCACCGTCCACTGGATGCCGATCATCACCAGCGCCAGCACGATCAGCACGCCGAAGGCGAGCGCGCTGCCCATGTTGAGCTTGCGCTCGCCCTCGAGGTCGTTGATGCGATCGGAGGTCACGCTGGTGGCGTTGAGCAGCTTCGGCGCGCTCTGCACGATAGCCTCGGCGGCCTGGCGCGCCTGCTTGAGATCGGGCGCGGAATCGAGGATGCGCTGCTTGCCGCCGCCGATGACGCGAAACAGCTCCTTCACCTCGCGCGCATCGGCCAGCGCCCCGGCGTTGACGAGCGCCGGGATGCCCATCGCGGCGCTGCCCTCGAGCATGCCGTCGAGCACGTCGGCGAAGCTCTCGGTGTCGGCGTTGAACTGCTCGGCGGCCTCGGTCGCGCCACTGCCGCCCTCGAGCATGCGGTCGAGATTGCGCGAGATGCGCTCTGCCAGCCATGACTGACGCTCGGCGAGCGCCACCTGGCGTATTGTCGCCCCGCTGCCGGCGAGGACGTCGGCGATGCGGGCCGTGCGCTTTTGCACGTCCTCGATGGAACCCGCGAGGGTCGCCGAGGTCTTGCTGAGGAACTCGATACTGTCCTTGCGCGCGACGATGGTCGACGCGGCGGGATCGACCACAGACCAGGTCTCGCCGATCAGCGCCAGCTCCCCGGCGAGAGCCTCGCGCGGCGAGGGCAGGGCATCCGTGCCATTGGCCAGATCGTCGAGGGCGCGGTCGAAATCGGCGCGCGCGCTCTCGAGGTTGGTGAACGCCGCCGCGTCCCCGTCCACGGCCTCGCGCGCATTGGCCTCGATCTGCTGCGACAGCACGCGCAGGTTGCCGACCAGCTCGCGGTAGCCGGCGTCGCGATTGGTGTCGCGCATGATGACGAAGAGATTCCAGACGAAGGCCAGCACGGCCACCACGAGGACGCCTCCCCACACCAGGATCCACCGGACATTCGGCTGGCTGGCGGCCGGCACGTTCTGCTTCGCGTTCATCTGACTCCCATCCTAGTGGCAATGCATGACCGTGCCCGTGCGGCGCGGGCGGTGGCCGGCGCTAGCGCGCCGCGTCCAGGAAACGCGGATCCCCGACCAGCGCATCGGGGCGGAACACGGCCCAGTCGCCGTCGCCCGCAGTGAAGACCCCCTCGACGAAGGGCGCGAGCTCCGCGACGATGCCCCCCGCGCCCTCGCGGAACGGTTCGGCGGTGAAGTGCTTGAGTCCCTGCACTTCGTCGACGGCCACGGCGCAATCGAAGCCGGCGTTGCCGAGCACCAGCACGCGGTGCTCGCGCCAGTTCAGCGTAGCCCGTCCGCCGAGGAACGCCGCGAGGCCGATGACCGGCAGCAGCCGCCCGCGCACGTTCGCGACCCCCTTGACCCATGGCTGCACCCGCGGCAGTCGCGTCAGCGGCGGCACCATCAGGATTTCGGTGACCGAGCCCATCGGCGCGACCAGCGGCTGCCCGAGCACCGAGAATGCGACGCCGGTCCAGTGCGGCTGCATGCGCAGGCGTGCCTCGGTCCCGTCGCTGCGTACGCGCGCGGAGATATCCAGCAGCAGGTCGAAGGGAGCGGTGGCTGCCATCGCGCGGGCCCGCCTCAGCGGCTGGCCTCGGCCAGCACCTGCGAGATCGTGGCGACGAGCACCGAATCCTCCACCGGCTTGACCAGGTAGCCGCGCGCGCCCTGGCGTTCGCCCCAGATGCGGTCGGCCTCCTGGCTCTTCGCGGTCAGCATGACCACCGGTATGGCGGATGTCGCCGGATCGCGCGTGAGCTGGCGCGTGGCCTGGAAGCCGTTCAGGCCCGGCATCACGATGTCCATCAGGATGAGGTCCGGCTGGCTGTCGCGCGCGACCTGCAGGGCCTGTTCGCCCGATTCGGCGGCCAGCACCTCGTGTCCGTGGCGCTTCAGCACCCCGCTTATCTTGAAGTTTTCCGTCGGCGAGTCATCGACGACCAGGATCCGCGGCATCATCTGTCTCCTGCGCGGCGCGCTCAAGCGCCCGCCCTGACGTGCTGCTGTATCGCCCCGATCAGCTCGTTGCGGCTGAAGGGTTTGGTGAGGTACTGGTCGGAACCGACGATGCGCCCCTTGGCCTTGTCGAACAGGCCGTCCTTGCTGGAGAGCATGATTACCGGCATCGAGCGGAATTCGCTGTTGTTCTTGATCAGCGCGCAGGTCTGGTAGCCGTCGAGACGCGGCATCATCACGTCGACGAAGACGATATCCGGCCGGTGGTCGGCGATCTTCGCCAGCGCGTCGAAGCCGTCCTCGGCGGTGATGACCTCGCAGCCCTCCTTGGCGAGCAGCGTCTCGGCGGTGCGGCGGATCGTCTTGCTGTCGTCGATGACCATGACCTTGAGGCCGGTCAAGCTCTGTTCCATGGCGAGGATCCCCGATAATGGCCCTGGGTCTGTTCCCGCGGTTCCCGCGACGGCGTCGCGGCGCGTTCAGCAAGCGGCCGGGCTTCTGCTATCGTTGTCCGGCGGTCGTCAATTAATAGACCATGGGCGTGCGGAAATACAGGCAGGCCTCCCAAAATCCGGACGGAGTTCGCAGATGACAATTCGCCTCGGCGTGGTGATGGATCCCATCGCCGGACTGAACTACAAGAAGGACAGCACGCTGGCGCTGCTGTGGGCCGCGCAGGACCGCGGCTGGGAGCTCCACTACCTGGAGCAGCAGGACCTTTTTCTGCGCGATGGCAGCGCGCGAGCGAACACGCGCGCCCTGCGCGTGCACCGCGACGCGGCGCGCTGGTTCGACCTCGGCGAGCCGCGCGAGCTCGCGCTCGGCGAGCTCGACGTGGTGCTGATGCGCAAGGATCCGCCGTTCAACAACGAGTACATCTACTCCACCTACATCCTCGAGGCCGGCGCGCGCGACGGCTGCCTGGTGATCAACGATCCGCAGTCGCTGCGCGACTGCAACGAGAAGCTGTTCGCGACCCGCTTCCCGCAATGCTGCCCGCCGCTGCTGGTGAGCCGCAACGCCGCGCAGTTGCGCGAATTCCAGCGCGAGCATGGCGACGTGATCTTCAAGCCGCTCGACTCGATGGGCGGCACGCTTATCTTCCGCGTGCGCGACGGCGACCCGAACATCAGCGTGATCCTCGAGACCCTCACCGCCAACGGCGCCACCACGATCATGGCCCAGCGCTACATTCCCGCGATCGTCGACGGCGACAAGCGCATCCTGATGATCGACGGGGAGCCCGCGCCCTACGCGCTGGCGCGCATCCCGGCGGCCGGCGAGACGCGCGGCAACCTGGCCGCCGGCGGCACCGGCGAGGCGCGACCGCTCAGCGAGCGCGACCGCTGGATCTGTGACGAGGTGGGCCCGGCGCTGCGCGCGCGCGGCCTGGTGTTCGTGGGGCTGGACGTGATCGGCGACTATCTCACCGAGATCAACGTCACCAGTCCGACCTGCATCCGCGAGATCGACAAGGCGCACGGGCTGGACATCGGCGCGAGCGTCATCGCCGCGATCGACGCGCGCCTGGGGCGCTGAGCCCGGTGCGAGCCTGGGACGACCCGGCGCTCGGCAACGACCGGCTGCTGTTCTGCGCCGTGGTGGCGCTGGCCGTGCACGCGGCGCTGATCCTGGGCGTGGGCTTCACGCGCGAGCAGCGCGCGCCGCGCGCCCCCGGGCTCGACGTGACGCTGGCGCAGCTGCGCCACGACGCGCCGGACGAGGCCGCGGACTTCCTCGCGCAGGCCAACCAGCGCGGCAGCGGCAGC
>JAKJFB010000027.1 GCA_022705125.1 Pseudomonadota bacterium | reverse complement strand
AGACCCGCTACGGATCGTCGCCTAGGTGAGCCTTTACCTCACCTACTAGCTAATCCGACATCGGCCGCTCCAATCGCGCGAGGTTCCGAAGAATCCCCCGCTTTCCCCCTCAGGGCGTATGCGGTATTAGCGTAGCTTTCGCTACGTTATCCCCCACGACATGGGCACGTTCCGATGCATTACTCACCCGTTCGCCACTCGCCGGCAGGCCGAAGCCCCCGCTGCCGTTCGACTTGCATGTGTAAAGCATGCCGCCAGCGTTCAATCTGAGCCAGGATCAAACTCTTAAGTTCAATCCAGCAAAGTACTCAAAATACTGACTTACATCAGCATGAGCACCAATCATTGTGATACCTGTGCGACCAAAGTCGCCGACCACAACAACCAAGCACCCACACTTATCGGTTGTCCAAGTTTTTAAAGATCTGCCGTCTTGCAGCAAGGAAAGAATTCAGCTGCTTTCCTGTTTCGCCGATTCGCTGTTGCGTTCGGGAAGCCGCGCATTATAGAGACCCGAGAAAATCCGTCAACACAAAATGAATCGAAGATTCTTATGAGTCGATTCCGGCGCCCGGACCGTGGATCTGCGCGCCCGCGCTCGGGCCGGTGGCGGGCGGCCGGGTGTCGAGGTACAGGGCCTCGACCTGTGCGCGCGCCCACGGCGTGCGGTGCAGGAACTCGGGCCGGAGGCGATGCCGGGTTCGTGATCGAAGCCGCGGATGCTCACCCGCCGCCGAGCGTCGGCAAGCCGAGCCGGTCTGCGCGTCGGAAGAGGACCTCCTCCAGCGTGAGACCGTGGAAGGAGTTGTCGGGCCGTCGGCGGGTCATGGCGTGGTCGCTCAGCCTCCCAGCGCGGCGACGTCCCGGGGCACGACGCCCAGGTCCCGCCAGCTGTCCGGGTGGCAACTGAACAGCAGGATCTGATGCCGGTCGGCAGCATCGAACAGCACCCGCTTCATGTTGCCGAGGCGCTCGACGTCGCTGTGCACCAGCGCATCGTCCAGGATCACGAGCGTCGGCCGGCCGGCCTCGCGCAACAGGTCGGCGTAGGCGAGGCGACTGATCAGGCCCATCTGCTCGCGCGCGCCGAAGCTCAGCTCGGCGAATCGGCCACGCTCTTCCCCGCCGTGGCCCTGGCGCACCAGGATCTCCGGCACGAGCGCCTCGTCCACGCTCAGGCTGGCCTCCGGAAACAGCAGTTGCAGATAGCGGTTCAGGTGGCGCTGCAAGGGCGCCTGCAGCTGACGGGTGAGCTGCAGGCGGTGATCCGTCAGACGGACGAGCAGGAGGTCCAGCGCGCGGGCACGCCGCGTGAGCTCGTCGCTACGGCGCGCAGCACGCGCCAGCTCGACGTCCAGTTCCGCGCTGCGCTCCTCCAGGCCCTCCGCCCCGAGCGCCTCCAGGCTGGCCCGGAGGCGCTCGAGTTCGAGGCGGCGCTGCTCGGCGGCCTTCTCCGCCGCATCCGCACTGCGCGTGAAGCGTTCGACGTCCTGGCGCAGGACGCCGGGATTGGCCTGATCGATCTGCTTCTGCCGTTCTCGCAGGGCCTGGTCGAGCCGGTTCTCGCCGGCACGCAGCTCCAGCAGCTGGTCCTCGGCCTGCTTTTCGCGCGCCTTGCGATCCGCGCCCTGCAGCTCGCCGTCGAGCCGGCTCCACTCGGCCCGGGCACTCTCCAGCGCCTGCGTGGCGAGCAGGAGCGCACTGCGGAAGCCCGCCTCGTCGGCCTCGGCCGCCTTGAGGGACACCTCGGCAGCGTCGAGCTGCGCCTCGGCCCTGGACACCGAGAGGCTGTCTTCCTGCGGTTCGGGAAGGGCCCCGATCCGTTTGCCGAGATCCTCCCGGCGCGCCTGCGTGAGCTGCTTTCGACCCGCCAGCGCCTCGAGGCCCTCGGGCGCCAGCGACTCGAGCACCGATGCGTCGCGCTTGATGGACTCGTCGAGCTCGCGGCATTGCTCGTGGCGGGCATCCGCCGCGGCCAGCGAGTCCGCGCCGAGCGCGGACAGGAGGCTCGCCCTCTCGTCCGCCAGCCCCTGGCGCGTGCGCACCAGATCGGCGATGTCGTCGCCGCCGGGCAGGATGCGCAGGCTTCCCAGCTGCGCGACGAGGATCTCGGTCGGCTCCAGCAGGAGGCGCTCCCCCCGCCCGCTCAAGGGCTCGCCGCCCAAGGTGAGCGCGCCCGCCTCGCGCAGGTCGAATTGCAGTCGGGTGGCGACCGCCTCCTGGCGGATGGCAAGCCGGGCGAGCTCCTCCTCCACCTTGCGCAGGCGCTTGAGCGCCTTGGCGTCGACCTGCAGGGACTGGCGCAACGCGCGCTGCCGCAGCCACCGCTCGTGCAGCTCGCGGGCGCGCGCGAGCGCCTGATCCAGGCCGGCGAGCTCGCCATCGACCTGCGCCAGCTCCCGTACCAGGTCCTTGCGTTGCTGATGCTCGCGAGCCAGCCTGACCGTCGCCCGGGCCGCTTCGAAGGCCTTGCGGGCATCGCCGAGCACACGCTCCACGGCCGGCCTGCGCGCATCCTGCGCGGCGAGCGCCTGTTCGGCCGCCTGGCGGTCGGCGGCGCGCCTGTGCAGGTCCTTGCGCTGCGCCTCGAAGCGGCCGAGCAGATCGAGGCTCGTGCGCATGCCGGCCTGGCAGGCCTGCAGCGCCTGCTGGTCGCGCTCCTGCTCGCGCTGCCAGGAGACGACCTCGGCCAGCCGGAGGTCAGCCGCCCTGGCCTGCTGCCGGTAGACCTCCCAGATGCGCTCGGACTCGTCGCGGGCCTGCTCCTCGCGCAGCTGCCCGAGCCGATCCACCTGCTGGCGATACTGCCGGATCCGCCCCTGCAGATCGGCGTGCTCGCGCGCGAGCCGCTCGTGCGCCTCGAGCGCCGCAGCGAAGTCGCCGGTGGGCCGGCCGGTGGCGGTCAGCAGGCGCGCGCGCTCCCGGGTGATCCGGGCGATCAGCTCGTCCCCCGCGGTGCTGGTCACCTCGCCGAGGCTGGCGCCCAGGACGGACTTCAGGTGGCTGCCCGCATGCTCGACCGGCTTGTGGATCTCCTGCCCGGCGCCCTGCTCGATCCACAGCAGGCCGGGGATGCCCCAGTGCTCCGGTCGGCTGGCCCCGCGCCCGGGGAACTCGAAGCCGAGCAGGTCCGCGAGCTTGTCCTCCGCCTCCTCGCCGCTGAACCCCACGCCGTCTACGCTGACATCGCAGCGCTTGCGCTTCAGGAAGCTCTTGACCAGCTTCCAGCGCTTGCCCTGCGACTCGAACTCCAGCTCGACCGTGGGCGCGGCGGCCGAATCGCCCCAGGGCT
Source organism: Pseudomonadota bacterium (assembly GCA_022705125.1). Next base: position 12,392 of record JAKJFB010000027.1, on the reverse strand, counting down.
GCAGATCCTCCACGCTGGAGGACTTGTAGCGCTCGAAGAATGCGGCGCGGATCGCGCGCACCAGGGTGCTCTTGCCGGACTCGTTCGGTCCGGTGAAGAGGTTGATGCCGGGATCGAGATCGCGGATCTCTACGGGCTGCCGGAAGCGGCGCAGCTGTTCGACCTTCAGGCGCAGCAGCCTCATGCCGCAGCTCCCTGGGCCTGCGCCTCGAGCAGCAGCGCGGCGAGGATCGCCAGCGCCTCGCTCGCGACCTCCGCGTTCTCGCCATCCTGCTCCTCGCGCAGCTCGGCGATCACCCGGCCCACGTAGCCGTCTGCGTGCAGGGCGGCGAGATCATCCTCGGTGGGCTGCAGCCGCAGCCCGGAGAGGTCGGCGCGCAGGCTGCGGAACCTCGCCTCCGCCACCGAGAGCGCGGCTTCGAGCCGCTGCCTGCCGAGCAGGTGGATCTCGCCGGACAGGCTCAGGTCGACCACGGCGAGCTCGGGCAAGGCCTCCAGGCGGGCGATCGTGCCCTCGAGATCCGAGGCCACCGCCAGCTTTTCCTCGAGCGCGATCCAGGGGTGCCGGCCCACCGCCCGGACCTCCACTTCCGGCTCGGCCCCGACCGCGGGGATGTCCACGAGCAGCACATTGCCCGGATCGTTGGCCTTGAATCGGTCCTGCTCGGGCGTGCCGCTATACCAGGTGCGCGCATCGATCCGCCGCGTGCCGTGCCAGTCGCCGAGCGCGAGGTAATCCAGCGCGGCGCGGGTGGCGCGGTCGGCGGCGATCGGGTTGGGCGAGTCGATGTCCTCGGCGAGCACGCCCTGGACGCTGCCATGGGCGAGGCCGACGCGGACCAAGCCGGGCGCAGTCTCCGCGTGATCGAACCACGCGGTCTCGTCGGCCGGGGTCTGGCGCTGGGTGAGCGGCGCCGGCAGCACGACGAAACCGCGCTCGGGGAACGCCATCACCTGCGCGCCCAGCGCCAGATGCACATTGGGCGCCACGGCCCCGAGGCGGCGGGCGCGCGACCACACGCTCTCGGCCAGCGCCGCGTCGTGGTTGCCGGGGATCAGCACCCACGGGCCTGCATACGCCCCCATGGCGTTGAACAGCCGGCGGATCGTGCGATCGGACACCGTCTGCGCATCGAAGACATCCCCGGCCACCAGCACCGCATCCACCGCCTCCTGCCGCGCGATGCCCGCCAGGCGCTCCACCGCCGAGAAGCGCGCCTCGGCCAGCGCGAGCGCGTCCTCGGGCGCGAAGCGCGCGTACTGGCGGCCGATCTGCCAATCGGCGGTATGAAGAAAGCGCGGCATCGGTCCGTCCCCTGATCCAGCGGAAAGTCGTGCATGCACGGCCGCCGTCCCGGGGCTCCGATCACCGGACCCGGGCGCATGACCGCTGCACATCCCTGTTTGTCACCGGCCGGCATGTTACACGCCGCCCGGCCCTGCGGCAGCCTGCCTCCGCGCCCTGCGCAGCGGCTCGAGCAGCCCGCCCAGGTCGTTGTGGTCGAGCTCGTGCATCAGCGCGAGCAACTGGCCCAGCTGCCCTGGCGGGAAACCCTTGCGGGCGAACCACGCGAGGTAGTATCCCGGCAGATCCGCGATCACCCGCCCCTTGTACTTGCCGAAGGGCATCTCGCGCTCGAGCAGCAGCACCAGTTGCTCAGGATTCATCCGTTCGATCCGTTTTTCCGTGCCCATCCGCATTTCCGTGCCCAATTGCGAGCGCGGCCGCGCGCGCCGACGCTCCACTCTCCCACAAGGTGACCCGCTTGAGCCTCCATTCCTCCCCAGGCCTCGTCTTCGACACCCCGCCCATCGAGCTCGAGACCGGACCCGATCCCCGCTACAGCGTCATCTGGATGCACGGCCTGGGCGCGGACGGCAGCGATTTCGAGCCGGTCGTCCCGGCGCTGGCCCTGCCCCGCAGCCCCGCCGTGCGCTTCCTCTTTCCGCACGCCCCCTATCGTGCGGTCACCTGCAACGCCGGCTACGTCATGCGCGCCTGGTACGACATCGTCTCGCTCGCCCCGCACAGCCGCCAGATCGACGAGGCCGGACTGCTCGAATCGCGCACCCTCGTCCGCCAACTGATCCAGCGCGAGGCCGAGCGCGGCGTGCCCGGCGAGCGCGTCATCCTCGCCGGTTTCTCGCAGGGGGGCGCCGTGGCCTATCTGACCGGGCTCACCCACCCCACCCCGCTGGCCGGCATCATCGCGCTGTCGACCTACATCCCGAGCCCCGGGCTGCTGGTCGATGGGTTCGTGGAAGCGAATCGACAGGTTCCGGTCTTCGCCGCGCACGGCACCCACGACGATGTCGTCTCTCCCGCACTCGGAGAGCACGCGGTCGAGGTCCTCCGGCAGCTGGGCATCGAGCCGGAATGGCACCGCTACCCCTTGCCGCACTCGGTGAGCCTCGAGGAGATCGCCGACATCGGTCGGTGGCTGCGCACCCTCGTGCATTGACCGGAAGACCCGGCGAGACCCGCCGGCACGACGGCGCCAATGTCCACACTCATACGGCGGGCAATCGAGGCGCGCACCGCTTGTGCGTCGAGGACTTCGCCCTCGATCGCGCCGCAGCCACTTGCAGCCACCCATCTGCTCGACAGGCTCGCCTGCGGGAAAGCCACGCTCGACGAGTGGCTCAGGCCACACGTGCTGGCAAATGAGCCAAGTGGCGCCCGTCGCCCTTTCGCGCTTGCGGATCGGATCGGCCGTGTCCTTGGCTACTCCGTGATGGCGGCCGGCGCCGTCCCGCACCAGGATGCCACCAACAAGGTGCGCCGCAACATGCCGGACCCTGTACCTGCTGAGTCGCCTCCTACGCGCCCGTCGCCACAATCCGCTCATGACGCGAAGCGGCCTCGCCTAGCGCCTGCTCCAGCGGCATCCCCTCCTCGACACCCTCCATGATCATCCTCTGCAGAATGGCGCCGAGCATGTCGACATTCGCGGCCATCAGCGGCCGGACCTCGCGCAGGAACTCGCAGGTCGGCGGATCGTAGGCGTATGGTTGCAGGAAGTCTTCGAGCGCGCGCCCGGTGGCGAGCGCGTGGCACATGTCGTAGAGCAGGTTGAAGCAGCGCACCTGTTGCAGCGGGTCGCTCTCCCCCAGGTTGATGCGGACCTCCTCGGCCAGGTCGCGGCGGAAGTCCTCAAGCTGGTAGGCCGCATGTGCCTTGACGACATCTTCAGGCGTGAATTCCCATTCCATGGCGTTTTCTCCTCCTCTTTCGGCAAACGTGCCGTGTCAGCCGAAGATGGCCGTGAAGGCGTCCTCGTCGTCGCGGCAGATCGGGCAGCTTTGCTGCGGGGTATGCGAGACGAAATGGCGGTCGCAGCGCGTGCAGCGCTGCTTGGCCATCGACAACAGCACGCGCGGCGTTTGTTCGGGCCGCGCGTCGAAGGACGCATCGGCATCGAGCACGTGCGGCTGGCAGACCTCGAGGCAGACCGCGCAAGCAACACAGCGGTCGGCATCGAACTTGAGCTGATAATCCGCCGGCGACTCCTCGATCTGGATCGCACCCGTCGGACAAACGCGGAAGCAGGCCTCGCAGTTGTTGCATCCGGGCTGCAGCGACAAGGCCATCATCGGGAGCGCATCGTGCAGCGGCACACGGAAAGGCTGGTCGTCCTTGCGCTTGCACACGATCTGCAACAGCTCGCGCCGCTCCGGCAGCGCGTAGGGGCCGGGGCGGATCGCCTTGTCCGGAGTCGATGGCGCCGACGCAGGGGGCTCGAGAGACTGCGCAACCTCCGCCACACCGCGTCCCACCAGGCGGCGGAACCACTGTCGCCGCACAGCCGCAAAGGGCGCAGATCCGCGACTGTCGGCGTTCGCGAAATCGGCCTCGTCCAGTTGCGGAGCGATCCAGTCGGCGGGTTTCTCGATGCTGGCAGCCGCATCCTCAAGTAGCCCGCAGGCATCGAGATTGCTGGCGAGCTGGGCCGCGCCGCGGGGACCGTGCGCGCAGTGCTCGCAATGCGCGGCCCCCCGCAGGGTGACCGGAATCCGGCGCTTGGCCAGATACGCGAGGCTGGCCGCATCCACCGCGCCAAGGCAGGGCACGACAGCGTCTCCGCTCGCGCCCGACGGGGCGCAGGCGATCGTGAAGTGCTCATGCCGGATCGCCTGACGCAGCATGTCCACCGGCTTCAAGGCCTCGCTCGCGAGGGCGTCGGTCGGGCAGGCGGTGACGCAGAGCGCACAGTTCTGGCAACGCGCGGGGTCGATCCTCCCCCCCTCGTCGGTGAGCGCGAGGGCGTCGTGCGGGCAGGCGTCCGCACACCGGCTGCATGCGCTGTAGCGAAAGCGGTAGCGCGTGCAGCGGCTGGCGCGGAGTTCAGGATAGGCCAGGCTCATCGGGGCGCGGTCCGCAGTTGCTGCAGGGCGGGTCCGTGCTCGCAGGTGTTCTTGGGAATCACGAACTGGAACGCGCGGCCGCCCGGCGGCTCGGCGTTGATGCGAGTAAGCACGCGTTGCCAGGCGAGGACACCGCCCTCGACCGCCAGGACCGGGCTGCCGGGATGGGCGGCTGCGATCGAATCGGCCACCGCCAGCGCGGCCTCGTCGGTGTCCGCGACCACCACCACCGTGGCCGTCGGGTTGATCCGTAGATCCTCGCGATAGACGAGGGCCTCGTCCAGCGGCGAGGCCTCGCGCGCGGCCGCGGTGCGCGCATCGACGACGCAACAAGGCGGGCTCACCCGCAGCGCCAGGCCGAGCTGCATCTCGTTGCGCAGGCTCGCTGCTGCGTGGGCCTGTACCGAAGCGGTCAGCAAAAAGACCGCCAGCACACCGCCAACGTAGCGTCGGAATCGCGTGATCATGCTTCCTCCATGTCGGTCATCGGCTCCACGGGGACCAACAGATCACCCAGCAGCACAGCGCGACGCTCAAAAAGCGCCGTCGGCAGCGCAATCCGGGTGACCTTGCCGTAGCGCACCCAGTCAGCCAGCGCCGGTTCGAACTGCCCGCCCGGGGCGATCCAAAAGCCTTCGCCCAGGGCTTCGACCAGCCCGGCACACAGGTTGAGGTCAGTGTCGTCGAGGACATCCACCTGCACCAGCACGGTGGCGATCCCACGCTTCTTCATCTCGCCCAGCCACCAGTCCACGCGGATGCCGGTGGCGCTACCGTCGGCGCGCACAATTTCCCAGCCGGGCTCGCACAGCGACGGCGTCACCACCCGAAAGTCGGCGTTCGACACGGTGTCGAAGGACCACGACACCGCCATGCGGCGAGCAGGCACGAACAGCCCGACGCGATCAAGCCCGAAGCGCGCGGCGAGCCGCAGCGGCAGATCCGCATCGCTCAGCACCGCCTCGCCCAGCAGCACCTGCGGCGCACCGGCTTCGAGCAGGGCGGCGGCACGGGTCTCGTCGCCCTGGCGCAGGATCGCGATACCGCCGTCCTCCACAAGCGGTGCGCACCCAGGCTCATCGAACCGGAACAGCAACTCGACTTCCGCCGACACCTTGGCCCTGTCAGCGGTATCGGCGGTATCGGCAAGGCAGGCGCAGCGGATCATGTCGGCAGCGCTCCGTCGTGCTCGAACTTCGCATACACGAAGGGGAACATCGGGTTTTCGCCATCAGCCGGCAGCGACGCGACTAGCGGGCGCAGCGTTTGAAGGGTGCCGATGATCGGATCGATCTGCACCCCCATGAAACGAGGCCGGTATTTGCCGAGCGCGATGAGCGCATCATCCACCATCAGCAAGGCGCCCTCCTGATTGCGGTTCTGGGTGAAGAACAGCGCCAGCGTGGCAAACGCCAACCCCTGCAGAAACTCGGCCTCGGGGTCGCGCGTGCCCAGCACGCTGTTGCGGATCAGGCGCGACCAGCGCTCATTGAGCAGGTCGTGCAGCACACCGAGCTCGTTCGAGTTCCACAAGGTGGCCACCTCGGACCAGTCGATTTCGGACAGCACCTGGCGGTCGGGCGGCAGGATCGGCCGGGCTTGAAGATCGAGCAGCATGGTCGAAACCTCCTGTGGGTCAGCGCAGATCGTGCAGGGTGTGAACGTTCGCCGCACGCTGTTGCGTGTCCGGAATCGATTCGCAGCCATTGCACACAGGCTCGTCGGGATTGAACTCGACGCGGATCTCGCTCTTCGGGACCACGGCGCGGGCGTGATCTTCGTCGTCGATGCGCAAGCCCATCGCAGCGATCTCCTCGCCGGCAAAGCCCTGGAGGAAGGCGGCCATGCCACGGTAGAAGGAATGCTCGGCGACCTGCTCGACGAGGCGGGCGTAGCCGCGCACCCAGCGCGCGAGATGTTGCGTCCAGAAGCGCTTGAGGTCGCGCTCGATGCGCCGGGCGAGCGCTTCGTCGCCGGCGGCGAGTGCCCCACTGCAACGCTCGAGCAGCTCGGCGACGAACATCAGCTCGACCCCGAGCTGGTCGGGAAGCAGCTCGAAGCGCCCCTTGCCCACGACGAAGCCCCACTTCGCGTAGTCCTGGGCGACCTGGAAGTGCGGATCCTGCTTGTAGCGTCCGGTCAGCCGCACCGACTCCACCGGCGGAAAGCCACCGCTGGCCGCGAACAAGGTGGTGTATTCGCAGGCCAGCCGCTCGACCAGGGCGCCCTCCTCCGCGTCGAGGAAATCGGCTTCGAAGCACACGCCCGCGGCGGCCAAGCTCGCGAGCACTTCCGGGCAGCGCAGGGCGCGAACGAAATCAGCATCGGCCTCCTCGACGAACACCCCGGCCAGCAGCCGGCACAGGCTGGCGCGCGCGTCGTACTCGGCACGCCGCTCGGCGATCGGGCGCGGCGGTGGCGCGCGCTCGTCGACGACCACTGCATGCTCGTCGTCGATCGCAAGCAATGTTTTCAGCATGTTGTCTCCGGTTCGATTCCGGGTCGCCATGCGGCCCGGCTGGACGATTCACAGCCGGCGGAAGCGCCGAAATCGGCGCCCCCACCCCCTGGGCTCAGTGCCCGCCCGACGCCTTGGGCTTCACGCTTTCGGGTCCGGCCCACGCCGCCATCTCGGGGTGCATCTTGCGATGCAGGTCACCCGTGTAGGCGTAGCGCATGGTCTCCTTGTAGGCCGCGTAGTGTTTGTCCCAGTCGCCGTGGATATCGCCGTACTTGTCGTTCGGCCCGGCCTTGGTGACCTTCACCACCGTGTCGTACCAGCCCTGGGAGCCGCCGATCGGGTCGGCCACCGCCGGGATGATGGCGTTCGGATGCACGCCCTTGTCGTCCCACCACACGTTGTTCAGGTCCGGATCCTCTTCACCGTGGCTGGCGTCACCCTTCCTGTCCTTGAGCTTCAGGGTGGCAAGCCGGCCGTATTCCCAGTGGCCGAAGCCGGTGGCGATCGAGATCACCTGCGGGTGGATGCCCTCGGTGACGTAGGCCTTGGTCACCAGATAGCCGACCGGGCTCTCGACGCGCACCAGATCACCCGTCTTCACACCGAGCTTCTTCGCCGTCTCCGGGTTCATCCACGCCGGGTTGCTGTGCGCGATCTCGGCCAGCCACTTCACCGCCGCCGTGCGCGACTGCTTGTGCACGTTGAGCTTGAAGGTCGACAGGATCATCTCGTCGTCCTTCATGGTCTCGTGCCAGGGGATGCGCTTGAAGGTCGGCATCGGGTTGAAGCCGTACTCGGCCCATTGATCCACGCGCACGTTGATCACCCGGTTGGGCGTCGGGAAACCCACATAGTTGCGGCCGTTGCGCCGGATGCCGATCGCCGCGCCGTTCTTCGTGATCAGGCCGTGCGCGTCCACCATCGCGCCTTCCATGTCGGTGGCCGACAGTTCCTTCCTGTACAGGCCGTACTCGGCCTGGATCTCGCGCCCGGTCTTGTCGGTGACCTTGCCGGTCTTGGGGTCGAGCGTGCCGTAGATCGGCCACACACCGTGCTTCTTCAGGAAGTCCAGCCCGCCGGCCTCCTTCAGCCCGGGCACGTTGTCGAAGTGGTGGCGCATGTAGTCCTCGCCATCCTTGAAGTCCCAGAACTGCTTCATGCCGCGCGCACCGTCCGGGTCGAGCTTCCAGATGATGTCGCGCAGCAGCACGCGGTTCTCGCGCGACTCGCCGAGCGACTTGTGCACCGGCTGGCGGATGCCGAGCCACGGCCACAACGAGTTGGGCATCGACTCGGGTTCCCAGCGCTCGAGGTAGGGGCAGTCGGGCAGGATGATGTCGGCCAGCGCCGTCTCCTCGCCCATGTGCGAGCTCATCGAGATGAAGTACGGGATCAGTTTCTCGTCGCGGTACAGCTTGCCCCACACCGCCTGCGCACCCGGGTTGGTGTAGACCGGGTTGTCCTGGTAGGTGAAGGCCACGTTGATCTTCTGCCGGCCCTCGGCAATCCAGAACGGCACCAGGTGGCTGACCTTGTGCGAGGCGAGCGGATACTCGGGCGGATGCGCGAGCACGGAATCGTGCTTCGGCCCGGGGGGCTGCGGATTCGGCTGCGGCCAGCCCATGCCGCGCGGCAGGCAGTAGCCGCCGCGCTTTTCCACGTTGCCGGTCATGATCGGCAGCATCATGCAGGCCTTCTCGTTGTACGAGCCGTACAGGTGCTTGGCCGGGCCGCGGTAGGTAAACAGCGTGGCCGGCTTGGTGGTGGCGAACTCGCGCGCAATGCGCTCGATCGTCTGCACCGGCACGCCGGAGATCTTCGACGCCCATTCCGGCGTGTATTGCGCGTAGTGCGCCTTCAGCTCATCCACCGTGACGTTGGTCCAGGTGTCGATGAACGCGCTGTCCTGCAGGTCCTCGCGCAGGATCACGTGGCCGATCGCCAGCGCCACCGCGCCGTCGGTGGCCGGGAACACCGGGATCCACTCGTCCGAGAAACCCGCCGTGTTCGACAGGCGCACGTCGAAGGTGACGATCTTCATGTGGTTGTCGACGCGGCCCTCGGCGATGCGCTGCGACAGCGGGTTGTGGAAGTAGGCCGCCTCGAGGATGTTGGAGCCGAAGTTCAGCACGTACTTGGCGTTGGCGAAGTCGGGCGTCTCGATGTCCGGCCCCCAGGTCGGCTCCTGTCCCACCTTCTTCGACGACTCGCACACCGAGGTGTGGTTGAGCACGGTGGCCGAGCCCAGCGTCTTCATGAAGCGGTCGATCGTGCCGCCGGTGCGGTTGCGCCCGTATTTCAGCATGATCGTGTTGGGGTCTTCCTTGAGCGCAGCGTCGAGCTTCGCCGCCACTTCGGTCAGCGCCTCCTCCCAGGTGATGCGCTTCCACTTGCCTTCGCCGCGTGCGCCGACGCGCTTGAGCGGATACAGGATGCGGTCGGGGTCGTAGCTGTACCACATGCCCGAGTTGCCCTTCGCGCACAGGCGGCCGCGGGTGGAGACGTGCTCCGGATTGCCTTCGAGTTTCACCACGCGGTCGTTCTCGACGTAGGCGATGGCGCCGTCCTGGATGTTGCAGACGTGGCAGTTGACCGGGATCGCCTTGCGCTCGGCAGCGGTGACCGGGCTGAAGTCCTTGCCGCCCAGCTCGTTCTCCATGGCGTGCAGCATGCGCGGCGCGAGCGCGGCGGCGGCAGTCGTGCCGGCACTGGCCTGCAGGAAGGTGCGACGGGTGATTTTCGGGAAGTCCATTTGAAGATCTCCTTGCCTGACCGGTCAGTAGAGGGTCTGCAACTGTTGGGGACCCATCAGCAGCGCATAGCGCAGGGCCGCGCCACCGAGCAGGACGAGCAGCGCAGCCAGCGCGATGCCCACCTGCTGGCGGCCGAAGGGCGCGAGCAGCAGCGCGATCGGCGCCGCGGTGCCGGCGACAATGCCCATGCCGACGAAGATCAGGCCCATCGTGCCGGTGGTGAGGATGAGGAAGGTGAGCTCCTGCGCCGAGCCGCCGTAGCTGGTGGTGCCCAGGATCGAGATCAGCATCACGCCCACCGCCCCGCAGGACCACATCAGGTACTGGCGCAGCACGCGCTGGGCGCCCTCGTTCCCGGCCGCCAGCAAGGCCCCTACCGCCGAGCCCGACGCGATCGCCATGGCGACGAACAGCACCGGGATGACCGGCGTGTTCCACACCGGACGCGACTGATGCACCGTGAGGTCGTAGCCGGTGTAGATCGGCAGGCCCAGCGCGAGCAGCGCGGTGATTGCGGCGAGCAGCTTGCCCCGGCCTTCGTCCCCCTTCTTCAGCGCCAGCAGATACAGCACCGACGCGATGCCGAAGGCGACGATGTTCAGCGCTCCCCAGGCGAGCGGCGACGAGAAGTTGAGGTAGGCCGGATTGAGGATGGCGAGGAAGCGCATCGGCTGCGACAGGTCGCCGATCAGCAGCAGGCCGCCCAGCGCGAGCAGGACGAAGGACACCACCGCCGCCTTGACGCGCAGCGGCCGCAGCTCCGGCGTCACCCACGAGCCGTAGGACAGGAAGGCCAGCCCTGCGCAGATGCCGATCACGAAGAAGTAGATCGCGTAGGTCGCGTGCCACGACACATCGTGGAACCAGACGTAGTCACCCATGGTTTTCTCCTCAGATGTCGAAGTGGCGCTTGAACGCGCTTCGATCGAGCTCCATCACCTCGGGCTTGCGATAGGCATCGCGCCCGAACTCGGTCTGGTTGCGGTCGGCCCCGATGTAGAACACGTGCGGCTTGGTGCCCTCCTCCGGGCGCAGCACCTGGGTGGCGTGGGTCGCGACCAGGTACGAGACCTCGCTGTTCGGATCGTTGAGGTCACCGAACACGCGCGAGCGTCCGATGCAGGTCTGCACGCAGGCCGGCACCAGGTTCTGCGTCACGCGGTGGAAGCAGAAGGTGCACTTGTCCACGACATTGGTGATCGGCGTGTAGCTGCGGTGCGAGGGCAGCATGAAGCGCGCGTTGTAGGGGCACGCCGCCATGCAGCTCCGGCAGCCGATGCAGCGCTCATAGCGCTGCAGCACGAAGCCGCCGTCCTCCACCTTGAAGGTGGCCTCCACCGGGCAGTTGCGCACGCAGGGCGGATCGTCGCAGTGGTTGCACAGCCGCGGCAGGAACTGCTTCCTGACGTTGGGGTACTTGCCGACAACCTTGTACGGCACCCAGGTGCGATTGACGCCGAGCGGCGTGTCGTACTCCGCCTTGCACGCCACCTGACAGGCCATGCAGCCGATGCAGCGCCGCGTGTCGACCACCATCGCGAACCGGCGCTTGCCTGGCGCCTCCCTGGTCTCGATCGGCGAGACCCTGAGTTCTTCACTCATGCCTTCCCCCTCCAATGAATGCAGCGCGCCGCGCCGCGATCGCAGTGGCCTTCGCAGCAGACGGGTCATCGGCGCCCAATCCGCCGGCCCCGTCCGTGTGCATGCGGACCACTTGAGGGGTCCGTCGCAAAAACCAGGCCAGGAACAGGGTTTTTGGCCACGAGTCAGCAACGCCGGGGACGCCAGCCCCGTCGCCATGCGAGATGGGAATCGGGGGTGTTACGGCGGCGTAACATCGGCACCGATTGCTGCAGCGCAAGCCGTTACGCCGCCGTAACGCCCCGCCGGCACGGGCTGACAAGGAATCGCCACGATGCCTATCATGGGCAGATGAACAGGGATGCCTCCGCCCGCTCGCCTGCCCCCCAAAGCGACCTCGAACACGCGCCGCGGCGGGGCTTTCTGCGCGCGGTCGGCGCAGCGGTATTGCTGCAAGGACTTCCGGCGCGCGCGGAGGCCATGCCCATTCGCATCGGCCTGACCCCGGTCTTCCTCGACGACCAGATGCGCTTCGTGGGTCAGTGGCGGCAGTGGCTCGAGCGCAAGCTCGGGCGCGCGGTCGTCTTCGTGCAGCGCGGCAGCTACCGCGAGATCGTCGACCTCGTGCGCGCGCACAAGCTCGATTTCGCGTGGGTCTGTGGCTATCCCTTCGTGCGCTACCGCAATGAGATGACGCTGGTGGCGGTGCCGCTCTGGCGCGGTCAGCCAAGCTACCAGTCCTACATCATCGTGCCCGCGGACGACACCCGCAGCACGGCCTTGTCCGAGTTGCGCGGCAAGGTGTTCGCCTACTCCGACCCCGACTCCAACTCCGGCTACCTCTACCCCCGCTATGTGCTGACCACACAGGGCGAGGCGCCGGACAACTTCTTCGCCCGCAGCTTCTTCACCTGGGCGCATCGCAAGGTGGTCGAGGCGGTCGGGGTCGCCCTCGCCGATGGGGGGGCGGTAGACGGCTATGTCTGGGAGACCCTCGCCGAGTCCCACCCCGACCTGACGCGCGCGACCCGGATCATCGATCGCTCGCCCCCGCTGGGCTACCCGCCCTTCGTTGCGCGCGCGGACATCCCGGCCGACGAACTGAACCGATTCCGCACCGTCCTGCTCGAGATGGCGGACGACCCGGGCGGGCTGGAGCTGCTGCGCCGACTTCGCCTCGACGGCTTCACCGTCGGCGCACCCGCGCTCTACGACGAGATCGCTCAGATGGC